>DATFDU010000482.1:0-6937 GCA_035251915.1 Dongiaceae bacterium
GGTCCGCATCCTGACGCCGCAGGCCGGCACCGAAGCGATCACCCGCGTCATGATCGAGAGCGCCGACAAGACCGGCGAGCGCTGGAGCACCGTCGGCGTCAGCGGCAACATCATCGACGCCTCGTACGAGGCGCTGAACGATGCCATCACCTGGAAGCTGCTCAAGTCGCGTGGCAACTGATCCTGCACAAGCGCAAGCGGCGCCCGCCGTCATCCTGGTGACGCCGCAGCTGGGCGAGAATATCGGCGCGGCCGCCCGCGCGATGCTGAATTGCGGCTTGACCGATTTGCGCCTGGTGGCGCCGCGCGACGGCTGGCCGAACCTGGCGGCCGACCGCGCCTCCGTCGGCGCGCTGGAGCTGATGCCGCCGGTGCGCGTGTTCGAGCGGCTGGGCGAGGCGATCGCCGACCTCACCATGGTCTATGCCACCACCGCGCGCGACCGGCAGATGGTCAAGCCCATCGTCACGGCGCGCCAGGCCGCCATCGAGGCAAGAGCGCATCTCGCCGTCGGTGGCAAGGTCGGGTTCCTGTTCGGCCCGGAACGCACGGGCCTGCTCAGCGACGATGTCAGCCTTGCCAACAAGCTGGTGACGGTGCCGCTCAATCCCGCTTTCACCTCGCTCAATCTCGGCCAGGCCGTGCTGCTGATCGGCTACGAGTGGTTCCAGTCCGCCGACGCGACGCCGGCCACGCAGCTGCCCATGAACGGCACGCTGCCGGCGACCCAGGCGGAGCTGCAGAACTTCTTCGCGCACCTGGAGCGCGAGCTCGACGCCTGCGGTTTCCTGCGCAACCAGGAAGCCCGGCCGCACATGATCCGCAACCTGCGCGCCATGTGGCAGCGCGCCGAGCTGACCGAGCAGGAAATCCGCACCCTGCACGGCATGGTCAAGGAGCTGACGACGTTGCGCGTGCCGCGGCGGAGGCAATAGCCGATGAACGGCGTTCTGCGTGCCGCCATCTTTCAGTATCAATGCCGCGATGAGTCGCCGGCCGAGCGGCTCCAGCGCCTGGATCGGATGTTGGATGCGCACAGCGGCAAGCTCGACCTGGTCATTTGCCCCGAGCTCTTCCTCTCGGGATACAATGTCGGCGACAAGATCCGGGAGCACGCGGAGCCCCAGGGCGGCCCGTTCGCGCAGGCCGCGGCCGAACTTGCCAAGAGGCATGGCACGGCGCTGACCTATGGCTATCCGGAACGGGCCGGTGGCGTGCTCTACAATGCGGCGGCCTGCATCGACCGCGCCGGCCGCACCATCGCGCATCACCGCAAGCTGCGGCTCCCGAACGCCTTCGAGAAGAGCCATTTCGTCGCGGGAGATGCCTACACGCTATTCCAGCTGCATGGCTGGAGCATCGCCCTTCTCGTCTGCTACGACGTGGAGTTTCCGGAGGCGGTGCGCGCCTGCGCGGCGCGGGGAGCGCAGCTGGTGGTCGCCCCGACCGCGCTCAAGACGGAATGGGCCTTCGTCGCCAGGAGCATGATTCCGACGCGCGCGTTCGAGAACCGCCTCTTTGTCGCCTACGCGAACTACTGCGGCACCGAAGGATCGTTCGAGTACCTGGGCGAGAGCTGCTTCGCGGCGCCGACCGGCGGCGTGATTGCAGGCGGATCGACGGAAGCCCTTGTGACGGCTGCACTGGACCCTGCGGACATTTCCGGCGCACGAAAGGCTCTGACCTACCTCGACGATTTCAGGGGGCTCGACGAAGCGCGCTGACTAGGCGAGGTCGAAATCCTCGGGCTGCAGGCTGTCGAAATCCTCGATCACCACCAAAATGTCGACGCGCTGGCCGTCGGAGGAAAGCGGCCAGATGCCGGCATAGAGATCGCACAGGGCGCCGAAGCGCGAGGTCATCCAGTCGCGCGCATAGACCGCCCGGCGGTGGCGCACCACGAATTCCATTTCGCGCAGATAGTCATCCTTGCGGCCGCGATCGAAGGTGTTCGCCTCGTGCAGGTACTTCCACTTGCCCTTAGGCCGGAACTCGTCGATGCGGGTGCCGCGAAGCCTGACGCTGACGCGGAACGGATCGTAGCCGACATTGAGCAGGATGATGTTGGGCAGGATGGACTTGAGGTCTGCGGGATCGATATCGGCGCGCGCGGGCAGCCGGCCAGCCCGCATCTTCGAACGCCAATAGGAGTCGAACCGCGCGATGCAAGCCGACGTGACTTCGTCCAGCGGGATGTCGAATTCATAGTCGTGCCGCGGCAGCGCCAGGGTCCCGCTGCCGGCGCGCTGGAACTTGATGATCTTGCCTTCCCACGCTCGGTACATGGTGGCTCCCGGTGCCCTGCCCCTGGTTGCGGATCAAGTCGTTTCTACTCAATCCTCTGTCGATTTGCCGGACGCGTCCATATGACAGAGGACATACCAGGCGACGCAAAAGTATAGCAAAAGACAAAGACCACTACCGCCGCGTATGAGGTGGGCCTTTTACTTGAAGTCGAAATCCTCGATCGACAGGCCTGCGAAATCCTCGATCACGACCAGCATGTCGACCAGAGAACCGTCCGTGGCGAGGGGCCAGATGCCGGCGTAGATCTCGCGCACGGCCTTGAACCTGGTGGTCATCCAGTCGCGGGCGAAGGCCGGCCGCTTGCTGGTCGCGACGAACTTCATCTCCGCAATGTAGTCCTCGCGGCGGCCCGGGTCGAAAATGGTGCCCTCATCGAGATACTTGGTGGTCTTCTCGACCGGGCGGAACTGCTCCGCCCTGGTGCCGCGCAGCCGGACGCGGCAACGGAACGGCTCCCATTCGACGTTGAGCAGAACGAGGTCCGGCAGCAGCGGCACGATCTCGGCGGGGTCGATATCCTCGCGCGCGGGCAAGCGGCCATCCGTGGCCTTGCCGCGCCAATAGGCATCGAATCCCTTGATGGGCGCAGACTCGACCTCGGACAATGGAATGTCGAAGGCGTAGGTCGGCTGACCGCTCGAGGCGTCGGACTCGGATTCCGGTGGCGTGTCCGCGTTCATGGTTGATCACTGAATTGGGCGTAAAGTTTTGGCCGCAAACGGCGCGGTCTGCAACTGACCAAATTCAGGATAGCACACTCGTGGTTAACGCGCCCGCAGGACCGCTGATGGTTTCCTGTCAGCGGGCCGCAGCTTCAGGTAGTCCTCGACCGCGATGCAGAGGTCGACCGTGCGGCCATCGCTCGCCAGCGGCCAGATTCCGGTCTGGAACGGATGGCGTGCGCCGAGTTGGCCGACCATCCAGTCGAAACTGAACACGGGCCGGCCTTCGGTCGCGGCAATCTGATACTGCCGCAGATAGACGGCCGTGCTCCATACGTCGTGGGTTGCGACCTCGTCGAGATAACGTCCGGTCAGGTTGCCGCAGAATTCCGCGACCCTGGTCCCGCACAGGCGATAACGCACGCGGAACGGATCGCGTTCGATGTCGGCCAGAATGACGCTCGGCAAAATGCGCTTGAAGTTCGCCGGATCGATATCGGCGCGTCGCGGCAGCCGGCCGCTGCCGCAGATCTGCAGCCAGTGGCGGTGGAACAGCTGGATGATGTCGGAGCTGATCTCCGACAGCGCCAGGTCGAACCTGCTCTCTGCCTCGTAGGGATTGATCATGTTCATCATAATGATCCGCAAGATGCGCCGGTGATTGCATAAGGCGCGCTCATCGAAAGCAAGGTCGCCGGAAATCACCAACAAAGCTTGAATCGCGGCGTGCCGCGTTGACACGCAGCGCGCGTGGACAGGACGGCCGCAATCATTCCGGGCGTACTGTTCGAGACGCGCTTCTGCCAGTCGGATCAACGCGATACGCCTGGCGATGCGACGCGGTCAAGCGACGCGTCAGTGCTTCCGGCAGCCACCTCCCGCATTGGTCTTGCATCGCCAGGCTTAGGCTTAATGAACTAGGAGTCTCGCGGCGGCGCGCCTATTCCACCGCCACGCTGGTCTTGGCGAAGGTTTCGACGGTCATGCCGCTGCCGTCGATGGTTGCGTCGGCGCTGGCCGCGGCATCGGCTTCGGCATCGCCATCCACCTTGACCGTGGTCTTGCTCATGGTGTCGGTGCGCGTGACGCCGGGCGTGTCGAGTGCTTTGGCTTGTGCCATCGCCTTCGCCATCGCCATGTCGCCATCCTCATCCTTGGCCATGCTGTTGGAATGCGAGATGCTCTTCGTCATGTGCGGTGTTTCGATGGTCTTGGTGAAGGACTTGGAGCGGGCGACAGCCTTGTCGGCAACCGCGGTGTCGGTCATGGCAGCCTCGCCGCCGTCGTCCACATCCGCTCCATCCGCTGCATCGGCTGTGGTTGCTTCTCCAGACCCGACGTCCGCGTCGGCGTCGCCATTCGCGGCAGTGTCAGCATCCGAATTTGCATCATCTTGCCCCGCGGCATCATCGCTGGCGGCGTTCGCGTCCGAGGTGGCGTCCGCAGTCTTGGCTTGCTCGCCTGCATCGGCCACGTGCTCGCCTACGTCGGCTGCGTGCTGCTTGGACTCGGCACCATCTGCAAGCGCCGACACCGAGCCAAGTATGAGTGCGAGCGCCGTCGCCGTCGCGAGCGGAAATTTTGACAATCCGTGCATCCTGCTCTCCGTGCTGCATGCGAGGCCCATAGCGACATACAGCCGAGCAGGCGAAATGTTCCGATCAGGCGCGCTCATCGGCGAATCCGCCCGAAGGTGTTTGCAAAGCTGAACGCAGAATGAACGAAGCATTCAGCGCGACTACGCGGCGCTGCGCTCCAGCGCGAACGCGCCGTTGGCGATCGCGGGTGCCTTGCGGCCGCGCCGTGGCGTGCCGCCGCGCTCCGCCGTCGGCGTGCGGCCGTAGAGCTCGGTATAGCGGCGGGTGAAGTGGGAGATCGAGGCGAAGCCGGTCGCGATCGCGATCTCGGTCACGCTCAGCGTCGAATATTGCAGCAGGTGACGCGCGCGCTGCAGCCGCGCCTTCAGGAAATACTGCGTCGGCGTCATGCCGAGGTGCCGGCGGAACAAGCGCTGCAGCTGGCGCTGGCTGACACCCGACTGCGCGGCGATGCCGTCGAGGTCTTCGCCCTCGGTCATGCGCCGGCGCATCGCGGCCACCGTGTGCGCGATCGCGCTGGCGCCGCGCTGGCCGCTGAAGTCGAGCTCGCTCAGTTGCCGCTCGCCGGCTTCGCGCGGGCGCGCGTGGTTGAGGCTGTCGGCGACGATGCGCGCCAGCCGCTCGCCCGCGGCATCGGCGATCAGGCGCAGCGCGAAGTCGAGCGTGGCGTCGCGGCCGGCGCAGGTGGCGATGCGCTCCTCGATCATGTACAGCCGGTCGGCGATGTCGAGATTCGGAGCTTGTTCGGCCAGGGCGTCGGCCAGCGACCAATGCGCCGCGCACGGGCGCGCGTTCAACAGCCCGGCCTCCGCCAGCAGGCCGCAGGCGCCGCCGATGCCGGCAATGCGGGTGCCGATCGCATAGCGGCGGCAGAGCAGGGCGGAGAGGCCCGGCCTTGCCATCTCGGCCGGGCCATAGGCGGAGAGCACGAATAGATGGCGGTGATTGCTGGCCTGGGTCGAGCGGGCGACAGCGACCGACAGGCTGCTGGCCGAGCGGACGGGCGCGCCGTCCAGGCTTGCCAGATGCCAGTCGAACTGGGGCTCGCGCAGCACGCGGTTGGCGCAATCGAAGACCTCGGTCAGGGCCGACAGCTCGTTGAGCTCGAAACCGGGCAGCAACAGGATCTGGCAGGCAACCATGCCGTCCGGCCCGTGCACGAGGAAATGCGGATTGGCGCGGCCGATCGCTTGCTCGCCGGCGAGGCAGGCGTCGCCGAACTTGCGGCGACCACCGGCGCTGGCGCTTCCGCGCGCCTCCGGTTCGACCGTCCGGCCCGCGTTCGACATCGGATCGAGCATGCCCAGCCCCCTAATCCGGCCTTCCTCCCGGTGCAGGAGCCGACCGATGGCTGGAATTTGACCAGCTTCGGAGGCCGGATGAACGCTCAAAAATCTCAGCGGCACCTTGCGGCGAACTCATGCAGGCGGCGCGGGGCGAACGGGGCGGCGTCGCCGCCGCCCCGGGGGAGTTGCTATTGGGCGTTGACGCTTTCGGGCGACTTGTCCGCGATGCCGGGCCAGTTCTTGTCGGCTTCCGAGATCCGGCCAGGCACGTCCTCGAGCCATTTGCGCTGCACGTCGGCGCTGAGGTTGAGATAGAGCTTGCCGTCGACGATGCGCCAAGCGGTGGGATCGCCATTGAACTTCTTGCCGACCGAAGTTCCATAAGCGCAATAACCGCCGTATTGCGGCAGGTATTTTTCGGGATCGGCCAGGAACTGGCTGCGATGCTCGGCGGTCGCGAAGCGGTAGGTAGCGCCATCGTGCGCGGCCGTGACGTCGGCCTTGCCCTCCACCGCCTTGCCTTCGATGAAATAGGCGACCGGGTCATAGCCATGGATGGCAAGGCCGCTCGCTTCGAGATTGAGCTCGTAGCCTGCAGCGATGGCCGTGGCCGCCGGCAGGGCCTGTCCAAGGCCGGTGGTGAGCAGCGCGGCCGCCAAGAGCAACGTCGGTGCTTTCATGTTGGTCTCCTTCGGTTCGGGGGCGCAGCTCATACGGCGAAAGGAAACGCGTCACGCGTTTCGTGCCCGTCGCATGTTTCTGATCTTGGCTTGCAATCTATCTAGTAGTAGATAGATTGCGCAACGCCGGGATGATCACATGGCCGTGAGCCGCCATCCCATCAATCGCAACCGGAGGGAGCGGAGTGGTGCGCAGAACGCGCGAACGGCGAACTTCAGAACTCACCGCCGAGACGCGCGCGCGGATCCTCGATGTCGCCCAAGGCCTGATCCAGCAGCGCGGCTACAACGGGTTCTCCTACCGCGATATCGCCGATGAGGTCGGCATCCGCGCGCCGACGATCCACTACTACTTTCCCGCCAAGGCGGACCTGGCTGCGGCCCTGGTCGATCGTTATGCGACC
>DATFDU010000483.1:0-21786 GCA_035251915.1 Dongiaceae bacterium
GCGCACGCCGCCCAGCTTCATCTCGGCAGAGCGATCTTCGAGCCCGAACCACTGGAAACCCATGGGCGAGAGCTCGCACGGGAACGGCGCGTTGGGCGACAGGAACTCGGCCTCCGGCAGCGCCTGCGCAAAGAACGGCGCAAGGCCGATCAGGTCATCGCCGTTCGAGCCATAGCCGTGCAGCAGCACGACCAGCTGCTTCGGCTTGCCGCCGCTGGCCGGCGGCTGAGAGGGGCCGGAGAGTTCCATCATGCGATCGCTTCCATTATTGAATGCAGCCCGAACGCGCCGCCTGTGCGTAGCGCACGAGCTCCGGCCGCAGCTTCGGATTGGCGGCGAGATAACCATCGATGGTCGCCGCCGTAAACTCCGGATAGGCGCGCGCCCAGTGGCCGAGGCCATGCAGCGCACTCTCCTGACAGGCGGGATTCGGCAGGGCGAGCGTGCTGCGCATGACGGCAAGGCAGGCATCGTGAAGGGGGTCCGGATGGCTGGGCTTCGCGAGCGCGGCCAAGGGCAGGACATCCCACCACATGTAGCAGACGCGGTTGAGCTCGCTGCCGCCGGCTTCGTCAAGGTGCGAGAGCACGGGGCGGCAGCGCGGTTCGAACAGCTTGATGAACAGCGACAGCATGGCGTGAATGCACTGCACGCGCTGGTGCATCGGAACCGATTCGTTCGTGAGAGCCACGCAATGGCTGCTGGCGCCGCTGCTCACGAGGTAGTAGAGCCCCTGTGCGATCTGGCTGTCGGCAAATCGATCGACCAACGGCCCAGGATCGTTGAACAGGCGCGTGAGATACGCGATCGCCTGTTCGGGCCCCGGGTCCCACCAGTCGGCATCCGGCTCGAAATACCAAGCCTGCTCGTAGAACGGAACGGCATGATCGAACACGTAATCGATCCACTGTTCGTAGCTGAGATCGGTCTTCGTCATCGCTAAAGCGCCGGCGTCGCGTGGTAGTAGTGCCAGAGCATGCGCGAGGCATAGGAGCGGTACGGGCGCCACGGCTCGGCGATCTCGCGCAGCTGCATGGGGCTTGGCCTTTCCTTCAGGCGCTTCATGCGTTGCGCGGCGATGATGAGGCCGAGGTCGTGGGCCGGCAGCACGTCGGGCCGCCGCAGGCTGAACAGCAGGAACACTTCCGCCGACCAGACGCCGAGGCCCTTGACGCTGGTGATCGCGGCGATGACCGCCTCGTCGCTCTGCTTGCGCAGCTTCGGCATCGACAGGCGGCCATCCAGGAAGGCGGCGGCCAGATCGCGGCCATAGATCACCTTCTGCCGGCTGAAACCGACGGCGCGCAAATCGGCATCGGTCAGCTTCAGGAACGCCTTGGGCGTCTTCGGCTCCAGCGCGGCGTCGAGCCGGGCTGAGATCGCCTTGGCGGCGTGGGTCGAGACCTGCTGCGCCACGATGACGTGCAGCAGCCCCATGAAGCCCGCCGGGCGCTTGCGCGGCAGCGGCGGGCCGACCTCGTCGATCGCGCGCGCGAAGTCGCGGTCGGCCTTGGCCAGATGGCGCAACGCGCGTTGCAGCAGGTCCTGATCTTCTCTAGGTCTAGCCATATGCGTCCGCACTCTACTGGTCCCTCGTCATGACCGTCACGCGATTCGCGCCCAGCCCGACCGGCTATCTGCATCTGGGCCATGCGCACTCGGCGCTGGTTGGATGGCACCGGGCGCGAGCGAACTCCGGCCGGTTCTTGCTGCGCATCGAGGATATCGACCCGGCGCGCTGCCGGCCGGAGTTCGAGGTGGCCATCCTGGAGGATCTCGATTGGCTCGGCCTGGACCGGGACCGGCCGGTGCGGCGGCAATCCGATCACCTGGCCGACTACCAGGCGGCGCTGGACCGGCTGCGGGACATGGGCCTCACCTATCCCTGCTTCTGCAGCCGCAAGGACATCGCGGCGGCCGCCACCGCCCCGCACGGACCGGAGGGACCAGTCTATCCCGGCACCTGCCGCAACCAACCAGCCGACTTGGTTCGCGAACGGCAGGCGCGGGGCGATCCCTATGCGCTGCGGCTGGATGTCGCAAGGGCGCAGGCCCTGGCGGGTCCCCTAACCTTCACGGACGAGGGCGAGGGGACAGTCCATGCCAAGCCGGAGACGCTGGGAGATGTCGTTCTGGCGCGGCGGGATGCACCTGCCAGCTATCATCTCTGCGTCACCGTCGACGACCACCTGCAGGGGGTGACGCTGGTCACGCGCGGGATCGATTTGTTCCATGCCACCCACATTCATCGGCTGCTGCAGGCGATTCTGGACTTGAATGTCCCTACCTACCGACACCATTTGTTGCTGACCAATGCTGCGGGGGAGCGGCTGTCCAAGCGCGACGGGGCGGTGGCCATCCGGGCCCTGCGTCAGGCAGGCCGATCGGCAGCGGAGGTGCGGGCGTTGGCGGGCTTTTCCGGCTAGGTCCCGGGGACAGGACAGACACTAGGGGACGCGGCCGACGGGCTCGCGCACAAGGGATGGATTTCGATCTCGGTTCGCTTTGGCCCGCTCTCGTACCGCTCTTCCAAGTCATCGTCATCGACCTCGTTCTCGCCGGCGATAACGCCATCGTCGTCGGCATGGCCGCGGCCGGCCTGCCCAAGGAGCAGCGCGCCAAGGTCATCGTGATCGGCATCGCGGCGGCGACCGTCCTGCGCATCCTGTTCGCGCTCATCACCACGCAGTTGCTCTTGATCATCGGCCTGACCCTGGCGGGCGGATTGCTGCTGCTGTGGGTATGCTGGAAGTTCTGGCGCGAGCTGGTGCATCAGCGGCGCGAGCGCCTGCGCGAAGCGGCGATGGCGCGCAAGGAGCTGACCAAGGACGAGCGGCGCGAGCTGGCCGAGCCGGAAGAGGCGCTGCCTGGTGCGGCGCCGGCCAAGACCATGCGTCAGGCCATCACCCAGATCGTCATCGCCGACGTCTCCATGTCCCTGGACAACGTGCTGGCGGTCGCCGGCGCGGCGAGCGAGCATACCTGGGTGCTGGTGGTCGGCCTCGTTCTGTCCGTTGGCCTGATGGGCGCCTGCGCGACCTTCATCGCCTGGCTGCTCAAGAAGTATCACTGGATCGCCTATATCGGCCTTGCCATCATCCTCTGGGTCGCGCTCGACATGATCTATCGCGGCTCCATGGAGGTCGTGACCAAAGTCGATCTGACGAGCGTCTTCTAGCGGGCGCCCAAACTACGGGTGCCGCCACAGGCCGAGGGCGAGGTCGCTGTAGTCCGGATGCTCCGGCGCGATGTGGCCGTGCCGGATCAGGAAGTCGATCAGCACCAGCGCGACGTTGAACTTGAAGCCCTCGCCGGCAGCCAGGATCTGTTCGACCTCGTTCAGGTCCATCAGGCGGAAGCTGGCGATCTCGCCATCGTTGTTGGCCGGCTTGAAATCGGCCGGCAGCTCCAGGTCGTAGACGAACATGGTGTCGTTGCGCAGCCAGCCCTGGTGCTCCATGCGATAGCGGATGGCGCCGACCGGCTTGGCTTGGGCGGCGAGTGCCGCGGGGATCGCGGCCTCCTCCTCGCATTCCTTGGTCAGGCATTCCGTCACGCTCATGCCGAGCGGGATGCCGCCGGCGACCAGGTGATCGAGCTTGCCCGGCTCGATCGGGCGATCATCGGCGCGCTTGCCGATCCACAGCTTCAGCCGGCCGCCCGCGCGCACGAAGCCGTTCATGTGGACGCCGTACGCGTGCGTGCCGAACATCGGGACCGCGGCGCGCTCCAGCCGCATCAGCGGCGCCGAGCCGAAGCGCCGCAGAACCGGGAACCACTCGTTGCGCCAGCCGGCGAACACGCCTGCTTCGTAGAGATCGCGGGCGACGTCGCCGACCGCGGCGGAGCGGTGATCGAAGGTCGCCAGATGGTCGCGCAACCGGACAGCTTTTTCATCGCAGGCGAACACCGTCGGATAGGTGCCAAGGCGCGCCGCTACGTCGCGGCGGATCCATCCGGCAGTCTCGCCGCCAATCAGCCACGGCAGGAACTTGCGCATGTCCGCACTTTGGCAGCGATGGATGTGATCGATCAGGCTCATGTGCGCACGAACGGGGCCGGCCGGCGCAACTGAGCGATGAGGTCGAGATAGTCCGGATCCTCCGGCCCGACGATGCCGAAGCGCACCAGCAGGTCGAGCTTCGCCAAGGCGGCGTCGAACATGAAGTCGTCGGCGCCGCGCAGGCTCTCCTCCAGCTGCGGCAGCGACCAGAGCTGGAACTCCGACACTTCGCCATCGTCGTTGCGCGGCTGGAAGTCCGTCGGCAACTCGAGATCGTAGTTGAACTGGACTCCGACGCGCAGGCCCTCGGCCGCCTCGATGATCATGGTGGTCAGGCTGACCGGGCGCGCGTTCTCGGCGAGCGTCGGTCCGATGCAGGCCTCCTCCGCGCATTCCTTGAGCAGGTTTTCGGCCAGCGAGATCCCGTACGGCACGCCGCCGCCCACGATCAGGTCCAGCATGCCGGGGTCGACATGCTTGGTCATGGCGCGGCGCGCGATCCACACCTTCCACCCATCGCCGTCGCGCACCAGGCCGTTGACGTTGATGCCGTAGGTCTGCAGCCCGAACAGCGGCGTCGCCGCGCGCTCCATCAGCAGCAGCGGCGCTTCGCCGAAGCGGCGATTGACCGGATAGAGCTCGCCGCGCCAGCCCGGCACGTGACCGCGCTCATGCAGCTTGGCGAGGACATCGGCGACCGCGGCGCTGCGGGCATCGACCTCGCCAAGCCGGTCATGCAGCTGAACCGCACGGTCGGTCAGGTAGAAAACCGTCGGAAACTCGGCAAGCACGCGGGCAAAATCGGGATCGACCCATCCGACGTGGCGGTCGGCCACGATGAAGTGGCGATAGGGCGCGAGGCTGGCCGGCGGACAACGCCGGAACAGCCGCATCAGGCCGGATGAGGCCGTGTTCACGCCCACCTTGCCTTTGCCATCTGCCTTCATCCCGCCGTAATTGCGCCCCGAGCCCGCCACTTCCGCGTGCGACAAGCCTTGAACCTGCCCGCGCCACAGACGCACCAAGGGTACGGTTCTAGAGGAGGGGAAGGCAAATGCAAGGGACAAAGCTGACCAGAGCGAAGCTCTGGATCGCGGGCGTATCCACCATCGCCATTCTGGCCGGCTGTGAGACAGAGCCGGTCAAGCAGCAAGCGGCCAACGGCAACCGGCCAAAGGCGGAAGAGGAGAGGTCTGCCGCGGCGCAGGGTCAGCAAGGCGCCATCGTGGTCGACGCTGTCCCGATGGCGGACATGAGCGTTGCTCCCAAAACAGCCAAAACCAAAGCTGACGCAGTCCAGGGCGGCCTTGCCGTTCCGGCAGCTCCTGCCGCTGAGATCGATCAACTCGCCGGCGCAGCGCAAGGCGCTCCGGTAATCGGCATAGCTCCCTCCCCGGGCGAAGCCTTCCGCCAGCGCGGCGATCACTTCGCGCCGGCTCCCCTCCCCGGCGAGGGCGAGAACTACATCGCGACCAGCGACAGCGCGGTGAAGCAGGTGGCGGTGGAGCAGGTCTCGACCTTTTCCATCGACGTCGATACCGGCGCCTATTCCAACGTTCGGCGCTTCCTGATGAACGGCCAGCTGCCGCCCAAGGACGCGGTGCGGGTGGAGGAGATGATCAACTACTTCTCCTACGACTATCCGCGGCCGGAAGCCGGCGGCGAGCCGTTCCGCGTCACCACCGCGGTCGAGCGCACGCCGTGGAACAACGAGACCCATCTGCTGCATGTCGGCATCAAGGGCTACGGGCCGCTCGCGACCGAGCGGCCGGCCGCCAATCTGGTGTTCCTGGTCGATGTCTCGGGCTCGATGGACCAGCCGGACAAGCTGCCGCTGCTCAAGGCCGGCATGAAGATGCTGACCGACCAGCTGCGCGATGACGACAAGGTCACGATCGTGGTCTATGCCGGTGCCGCCGGCCTGGTGCTGGAGCCGACCGCAGGCAAGGACAAGGCGAAGATCAAGGCCGCGCTGGACCGGCTCCAGGCGGGCGGCTCGACGGCGGGCGGCGAAGGCCTCGCGCTCGCCTACGCCAAGGCCAAGGAAGCCAGGATCGACGGCGGCATCAATCGCATCATCCTGGCGACCGATGGCGACTTCAACGTCGGCACCACCGATATCGGGCAGCTCAAGGACATGGTGGCGGATGCGCGCGAGAGCGGCGTGTCGCTGACCACGCTCGGCTTCGGCGAGGGCAACTATAACGACGCGCTGATGGAGCAGATCGCCGATGTCGGCAACGGCAACTACGGCTATGTCGATTCGGCGAAGGAGGCGAAGCGGCTGCTGGCCGACCAGCTTTCCAGCACCATCCAGACCATCGCCAAGGACGTGAAGATCCAGATCGAGTTCAACCCCGCCGTGGTGGCGGAGTACCGCCTGATCGGCTACGAGAACCGCGCGCTCAACCGCGAGGACTTCAAGAACGACAAGAAGGACGCGGGCGAGATCGGCGCCGGCCACACCGTGACCGCGATCTACGAGATCGCCCTCAAGGGCTCGAAGGGCATGGCGGTCGATCCGCTGCGCTATGGCGAGCACGCCGACGAGCGCGCCGATCCGAACGCGACCGAGTTCGGATTCCTGAAGCTCCGCTACAAAGCGCCGGACGGCGATGTCTCCAAGGAGATCGGGACACCGTTGCTGATCGCGGCGCTGCAGGAGCCTGCCGTGGCGCCGGCCGAGGCGCGCTTCGCAACGGCGGTTGCGGCGTTCGGCCAGCGGCTGCGCGGCGGTGACTATATCGGCGGGTTCGGCTACGACCAGATTGCGGAGGTGGCGCGCGAAGCGCGCGGGGCCGACGGGGAAGGCTACCGTGCGGAGTTCATCGAACTGGTTGAGATGGCGAAGGCGCTGGACAGCGGCTCGTAAACACAACTCTAACCAGCTTCTCCCTGCCACTCGGCGGCTGCGGTGCCTTGGCACGGCAGCCGCCCAACCTTATGATCGCGGCGAGGGGAGAGAGTTGTGAAGCGATCCGTTGGATTCTGGCTGCTGATCTTTCTCGGCGCGACCGTTGCGCTGGTCTTTGTCCTTGACCGGTTGTTTCCCGGCACCCTCGACGACCCCGATGCACGCATGCAGCTGATCTATCGCGTCGGCTGGCTTGCGCTGATCGGCTCATCAGTGCTTGCCTTCGCGCGCGCCAATCCGAGAAGCGCGTTGCGATATGGCGCAATCTGGGCCGCAATCTTCCTGGTCGTGACCGGCCTCTTTGCCTTCAAGAACGACGCCGCCTACATCGGCCAGCGCTTCATGGGTGCCTTGTCCCCGACCCAGGGCGTCGCGCATGACGATGGCACGCTCAGCTTCGATGCCGGGCCGGATGGGCATTTCCGCATCCAGGCCAGGGTGAACGGCGGCCGTGTGACCTTCATGGTGGATACGGGAGCAACCGATATCGTGCTGGCGCCGGACGATGCGCGCCGCATCGGGTTCGATCCCGCGACCCTGGTGTTCGATCAGTTCGCGGAGACCGCCAACGGCACGGTGGGCGGCGCTGCCATCCGCCTCGACAGCCTGATCGTGGGCTCGATCGAGATGAACCGGCTGCCGGCCACGGTCAATGCCGCCGACATGTCGGAAAGCCTGCTCGGCATGGAGTTCCTCAACCGGCTCCATGGCTGGCGGGTCGAGAATGGCGTGCTGACGCTAGTGCCCTAGCAGGGCCACGCTCAGGCGTGCGACCCGAGTCGCCGCCACTCACTGCTCGACGATCATTACCCGGCCGACTTCCGGTCGCGCACTGGCCGCAGGCGACCCGGCCGGCACGATGGTGACGACCGCTTGGGGGCCGAGCCGGCGCTTGACCAGCAATGCCTGTGCGAGGTCGGTGATGTCGTAGCTGACGAAACCGGGTTGGTCGGAAGCATGATGCTTGTGGCCAACGGCATCGAAGAAGTTGATGTCGCCGACCCAATGGCGAAGCGCTTCCTTGGTGCCTGCCCCTGACGGCAGGTTGAGGTAGACGTCATACATGACGCCGGGCGGGGCATGCGCGGAAAGATCCTGAAGCACCAGGTAGAGTCGACGCCCCGGGCGCAGGTAGCGGACCCTCTGATCAAACGACCCCAGGCGGCCATTGGCCGGGGTGAGGGTCACGCGTTTCGCCCGCGCGCCAAGCACCACCTTGCGTGCGGCCGCAACGGCCTCAGGCTTGTCGGATGATGCAGTCTGCGCCAGGACGGCGGCTGCCGGCGGCGGCGGCACGCTCTCAAGGCTGTCGTAGCTATACCCAAGCAGCGCCGGGCTGGTGAAATCGCGAACCCTCGCGGTGACGCGCTGGCCGAGCTCGTCGACCAGGACATAGCTCGTGTCCAGCCAGCTCGTCGTGGTGGGATTCGTGAATCCCGCGCTGTTCCAGCTCTCCCAGATCCTGTCGATATTGTTGTGATGCATCCAGAAGATCGGGTCATTTCCCGCCCAGGTGATGTTCGCCATGCCGACGCTGTTGCCGATCAGCGTGTGCACATTGCCATGCACGTGCGAGTTCAGCCGGTTATTGAAGCCGGGTATCGCCCCTTGCGGCGTGTAGCGGGTCTGGCTCATGGACGGGGCCAGGTGCAGCCGCTGGTAAGCTTCCTTGCCTTCGTCGATGGGCCGCCCGGCATTCACGGCCGACCTGCGGGACGATCGATACAATGAGTTGAAGAGCGGATCCAAACGGGCTCGGAACTGGGAAGGCATACTGCGGTCGAACGCAGAATTCGAATCCGGCGAGTAGTTCCAGTATGGCAAGGTGAATTCCGGGTCGGCCAGGACACTGCGCAGCAGCCGTTCATAGAAGTAGACGAACATCCGGTGCCACGGCAGGAAGTGCAGTCTATTGGATCCCGCCAGGTGCGGTACGCAGGTGCTCCATGTCTCCGTCGCCAACGTACGTCGCGGATCGGCTGGATCCGGATAGATGCGATCGATCTCCGCTTCCTTGGTTACGCTCCCCTTTACCCAGTGCGAGTACCACCGGAAGATCCAGGACCGCGGGTCCTGCTCCGGCAGCGACATGAGCGTTCTGACGGCGGACGCATACTTCGCTGCCATCTGATCGCCGATCGGCGTCTGGATGTTGTAGCGCGTTTGCACCGCCTGGGCGCCCGCGTATTTTTCGAACCAGATGGAAAATGGAATCGCGGCCAAGCCTGCGCTCGCAGCAGCGATGAACGAGCGACGAGAAATCGTACGCATGGAAATACCTGCAGCTGGCGATGGAGCCCCGCCCTAGACAAGTATGCCGGACTGCCGCGCCGAGATATCCAGATTTGCACACGTAGCGCCGGCCATGATGGTGGACGACCAGGAAATTTCGCCGCCTGGATCATGCTTTGTACGATCCAATTCACAACGCTGCAAAAGACTAGGTAACCACTCCTTAACCGCCGCAAGCGGCAAACTGGACCATGGATCGCAAGCTGGTTCTTTGGCTCGGAATGCCGTTCCTCGGCGTCGCGTGGACGCTGATCGCGATCGTTGCGCTCGTGCCGGGACTCGTCCACGGCAGGCTGTTGATGCTGCTGCTCCTGGCGCTGTCGATCGCCGGCATCCTCATCCTGTCGATCCGGATCGCCGTGCGCGGTCGCGCGAACAGCCCGTTGCTCGATACGCTCTACCCGATCGCTGGTATCGTGCTCGCAATCGGCGTGGGCTTCCATGAGGAGGTCGGATCCATCGCCCGCGGCACCTTCAGCTACGTGATGCCGAGCAGCTCCATGTCGCAAGGCATGCGCTTCGCGCGCGCCGAGGACGGGCAGTTTCATATCAGGCTGCTGGTCGAAGGCAGCGCCGTCGACCTCACGGTAGACCTTCGCAAGCCGTTCAATGTGCTGATGCCGGATGTGCCGAAGCAGATCGGCATCAACCCGTCGTCGCTGATCTACGATCAGAGAATCGGCCTTGCAATAGGCAGCGATGAGTATGCCGCCGACGTGGTGTTGCCCAAGGCGCAACTCGGCTCCGCCGTCATCGAAAATCTGCCGTTCAAGGTATTCGCCACCGATCGCGGGTCGAACGTCCTGGGCCAGCCGTTCTTCGACAAATTCAAGGAGTGGCGCATCGACGGTGATGCGCTGATCTTGGTGCGGTAGCATCGCATGACGTGGCGTTTCCGGATGGAACGCAAATTCCTGCTCTGGTTCGGGTATCCATTGATCGGCCTTGCGTCGACGGTCCTGGCGCTTGGCGTGCTGGGCCTCGTCAACTGGGGCATCCTGTTCGTGCTGCTGATCGCGCTGGTTGCTGCCGGCACCGTCGCTGCCATCGCTTACGCAATCCTGCGAATCCGCGCCGGTGATTCCTGGGCCGAAGCACTGAATCCGATCGCGACGATGGTCGTGCTGGCGGGGTGGAGCTACGGCACCAACTTCCTGGCCATGGGACGGGACCTGGACCTTCAACCGGGGTTCAGCAATCGCCCGGCATCAAGCTCGCGACGATCCAGGATGGCCACTTTCGTTCGATAGCCGTGATTGGCGGCCAGACGGTCCCATTCATTGTCGATTTCAAGACCGAGCGTCTCCTTCTGAAAAGCGAAGATGCGGAGCGCCTGGGAATCGACACGGCCAGCCTGGCCTACGATCGTGACATCACCATCGACGGCCGTCCCGTCAGAGGCGCGATGGTCGCGCTGCCCAGCCTCCAGATCGCATCGGCGAGCATATCGGATACGACGGCAATCGTGATCGCCGACCGGTTACCGGAGAACGTCATTGGCATGCGCCCACTGCTTCAGTTCGGCAACTGGCACATCGAACCCGCCGGATTGATCCTGCGTCCGCCAAGCGAAGCACAGCAGTCAGCGCCGCAGCACGTGCCGGCACGCAGCGTCCCGGGCCTGCCAACCGGCGCGCTGAAGCTCCGGTTCGTCCTGCTCCTCGACCGGCCAGCCCAGGCACAGATAGGCGACCAGCGACCAGCTTTCCGGCACCCGCAGTTGCTGCGTTGCCGCAACGGGATCGAGGATCGAGACCCAGCCGACGCCGACGCCGCGCGTGCGCGCCGCCAGCCACAGCGTGTGCACCGCAAGCACCGCGGAATAACGCAAGGTTTCCGGCATGGTCTGGCGGCCGAGGCCGTGACCCTGCGCCGTGCCTTCGTCGCAGAACACGGCGAGGTGCCGTGGGGCCTCTTTGAGACCGGCGAGCTTGAGGCCGGCATAGAGCAGGGCGCGCTCGCCTTGAAAGCCGGCGAGGGCGCGCGCGTTGGCCTTGTTGAAGTTGGCGATGATGGCGCCGCGATTGCCGGCATCGTCGACGCTGACGAAGCGCCACGGCTGCGCATTGCCGACCGACGGCGCGAGGCAGGCGAGGTCCAGCAGCTCCTCCGCCAGTGCGTCGGGAACGGGATCGGTGCGGAACCGCCGCACGTCCCGCCGCCAGCGCAGCAGCTGCCTCAAGTCGTAGCGGAAGCGGTCGTTGAACTGCGGCGAACGCCGGGAGGCGACGATCTCGCGGAACATCGGCGTCATGCCGCGCGCGAATGGGCGGCTTCGACCAGGTCGACGATCTCGCCCATGATGCGGCACACATCGTAGTCCTTCGGCGTGTAGATGCGCGCGACGCCCATTGCCTTCAGGCGCTCCGCATCCTCGGGCGGCACGATGCCGCCTACCACCACCGGCACGTCGAGCCCGCCGGCGCGCAGGCGCTCCAGCACCTCCTGCACCAGGGTGATGTGCGAGCCGGAGAGGATGGAGAGGCCGATGACATGCACGCCCTGCTCGAGCGCGGCATTGGCGATCTCCACCGGCGTCAGGCGGATGCCGTCATAGACGATGTCCATGCCGGCGTCGCGCGCGCGCACCGCGATCTGCTCCGCGCCGTTGGAATGGCCGTCGAGCCCCGGCTTGCCGACCAGGATCTTGAGGCGGCGGCCGAGCTTCGAGGATACCGCGTCGACCCGGGCACGCAACTCGTCGAGATCGACAGCCGGCGCGTTCGCGACTGCGCGCGACACGCCGGTCGGCGCCCGGTACTCGCCGTAGGTCCGGCGCAGGGTCGCGGCCCATTCGCCGGTGGTGACGCCGGCATGCGCGCACGCGATCGAAGCGGGCATGATGTTGTTGCCCGCGCGCGCGTCGGCGTCGAGCTGCGCGAGGGCTGCTGCCACGGCCTTCTGGTCTCGGCTCGCCCGCCAGGCCCTGAGGCGTGCGATCGCTTGCGCTTCGGCCTCTTCGTCGACGGTCAGGATGCCGCCGTCGCTGCCGGCGGTGAGGGGCGAGGGTGCGCTGTCGGTGTATTTGTTGACGCCGACGACCACCTGCTGGCCCGCTTCGATCGCAGCGACGCGCCGCGCGTTCGATTCCACCAGCCGCTGCTTCATGTAGCTCGATTCGATCGCGGCGACCGCGCCGCCCATCTCATCGATCAGCCTCAGCTCCTCGCGCGCCGCCGCCTTCAGTTCGGCGACCTTGGCATCGATCACCTTGGAGCCGTTGAAGATGTCGTCGTATTCCAGGAGGTCGGTCTCGAACGCCAGGATCTGCTGCAGGCGCAGCGACCATTGCTGGTCCCACGGCCGCGGCAGGCCGAGCGCCTCGTTCCACGCCGGCAGCTGCACCGCGCGGGCGCGCGCGTCCTTGCTCAAAGTGACGGCCAGCATCTCCAGGAGAATGCGGTAGACATTGTTCTCCGGCTGCTGCTCGGTGAGGCCGAGGGAGTTGACCTGCACGCCATAGCGGAAGCGGCGCAGCTTCGGATCCTGGACGCCGTAGCGCTCGCGCGTGATCTCGTCCCACAATTCGGTGAAGGCGCGCATCTTGCACAGCTCGGTGATGAAGCGCAGCCCGGCGTTGACAAAGAAGCTGATGCGCCCGACCACCTGCGGCAGATCCTCCGCCGGCACCACCTTCTTCACGCGGTCGAGCACGGCGATCGCAGTTGCCAGCGCATAGGCCAGCTCCTGCTCCGGCGTCGCGCCCGCTTCCTGCAGATGGTACGAGCAGACGTTGGTCGGGTTCCACTTCGGAACCTCGCGATAGGTGAAGGCGATGACGTCGGCGGTGAGCTTGAGGCTCGGCTCCGGCGGGAAGATGTAGGTCCCGCGCGAGAGATATTCCTTGATGATGTCGTTCTGCACCGTGCCCTGCAGCGCCGCTCGGTTGACGCCCTGCTTCTCCGCAGCTGCGATGTAGAGCGCGAGCAGCCACGGCGCTGTCGCGTTGATGGTCATCGAGGTGTTCATACGGTCGAGCGGCAGCCCGTCCATCAGCGCCGTCATGTCGCCGAGATGGCTGACGGGCACGCCGACCTTGCCAACCTCGCCCTTGGCCAGGGGATGATCGGGGTCGTAGCCGGTCTGGGTCGGCAGGTCGAAGGCGACCGAAAGCCCGGTCTGCCCGCGCGCGAGGTTGGTGCGATACAGCGCATTGGACGCTACGGCGGAGGAATGGCCGGCGTAGGTGCGGAACAGCCACGGCTGCTCCCTGGACTTCACGTCTGGCTTACCGCCGCTGCTCATTGCGCACCCCTGATCTGTCATTCGCGCGGGCCGCGTCTAGGGCCTTGTTTTGCAATGCAATATAGAGATCAAGCCGGCGGCCCGTCCATAGTTCCAAAATTGAAAGAAACGCACACCACGATATGCCGCCAGTTAAGATTCACTGGACGCCGGAGCATGCCGACCCAACATACCGGGTGCAACGCAGCATGGCTTACGGGAGTCAGGGTCACCGTTTGCCGGCGCGACCGGACAAGGAGATGAGTGATGTGGCCCTACACGAACGACGAACAGGTTTGGCTGGAGCCGTCCAAGGATTGGGCGAAGGGACGCCTTCGGGCGAACCCGCCGCCAACGCCAGCCAATGACGACCAACCCACCGAAGACACCCGCCGCCCGCTCGATCCGCAGATCTTCATCGGCAAGTAGGCGCCGGCGTAAGCCGGAGCCGACGCGGCCTACGCCGCGTCCAGCGCCCGGCGGATGTCGGCCAGCAGATCCTTCGCGTCTTCGAGCCCGATCGAGAGGCGCAGCAGGCCCGGGGTGATGCCTTGTGCGTCCTTCTGCTCGGGCGTCAGGCGCTGGTGGGTCGTCGTCGCCGGATGGGTCGCGAGCGACTTCGAGTCGCCGAGATTGTTGGAGATGAGGATCAGCTTCAGCGCGTTGAGGAAGCGGAACGAGGCGTCCTTGCCGCCCTTCAGGTCGATCGCGACCATGCTGCCGCCGGACTTCATCTGCTTCCTGGCCAGCTCCACCTGCGGGAAGTTCCCCAGCGTCGGATAGTACGCGTAGTTCAGCTTGGGGTGGCCTTGCAGCTCCCTGGCGATCTTCTCGGCCACCTCGCACTGGCGCTGCAGGCGCAGCTCCAGCGTCTCCAGGCCCTTGAGCAGGATCCAGGCATTGACCGGGCTGAGGCTCGGGCCGGTGTGGCGGATGAAAGGCTGCAGCGTCTCGTTGATGTATTTCGCCGTGCCGAGAATGACGCCGCCGAGGCAGCGGCCCTGCCCGTCGATATGCTTGGTGGCGGAATAGACCACGATGTCGGCGCCGAATTCGAGCGGCCGCTGCAAGAACGGCGTCGCGAACACGTTGTCGACGATGACCTGCGCGCCGGCACCGTGGCCGAGATCGCACACCGCCTTGAGGTCGACCAGGCGCAGGCTGGGATTGGACGGCGTCTCCAGCAGCACGGCCTTGGTCGGCTTGGATAGCGCCTTCTTCCACTGATCAAGATTGCGGCCGTCGACGAACTCGGTCTCGATGCCCCACTTCGGCAGCAGTTCCTGGACGATGTAGTTGCAGGAGCCGAACAACGCATCGGACGCGACCACGCGGTCGCCGGCTTTCACCAGGCAGGCGATCGACGCGAACACCGCCGCCATGCCGCTCGCAGTCGCGCGCGCAGCTTCCGCGCCTTCGAGCAGCGCCATGCGCTCCTCGAACATCGCGACGGTCGGGTTGCCGAAGCGGCCGTAGACGAAGCGGGGCTTGGAATTGTCGAACGCGGCCTGCGCCTCTTCCGCGGACTGGTAGACGTAACCGGAGGTCATGTAGATGGCCTCGGCCGTCTCGGCATGCTGCGAGCGCGTCAGGCCGCCATGCACCATCTGGGTGGCGAGGCCCCAATCCGGAGAAACGTCGTGCTTGTAGTTCTGCATCATCCTGACTCCCCCTGGACGCCAAATGCTGGAATCCAGGCACAAAAAAACCCCGACCGGAACAAAGGTCGAGGCGGGTTGGAAGACGCCAGGCACCTTTTAGCTGCTTGTTTAACGTGGCCGCAATCCGGTCCAAATCACCACGTGATGGCGCAAGTATTCACAGGCCTTTCCTGGAGTCAAGCCGGACTGCCCAGGACAATCCCCATGAACTCACACGCCAGTCCCTGCGACAGAGCGTTTGCCGCCTTGCGGGGGTGAGACTTTATTTCTACTCTCTCGAGCGGGGAATGGAGAGGGGGAAGTGCAATGAACGATAGAGGCTTGGCGACCACGACCGGCTCCTGGCCGGGCGGCGGGCAGACCGTGCAGAAGCTGGAATACGACGGCACGCTCGGCGCGCTCTACTGGATCTTCATCAAGAACCTGCTGCTCAACATCGTCACGCTGTCATTCTATCGCTTCTGGGGCAAGACCAACCTCAGGCGCTACGTCTGGTCGCACACCAGCCTGCAGGGCCAGCGCTTCGAATATACCGGGCGCGGCGGCGAGCTGTTCGTCGGCTTCCTGATCGTCGTCGCGTTCTATGCGGTTGCCGCCATCCTGCTCAACATCGCGATCCTGTCGGTCGGCGAGCTGATGCAGGTGATCGGCCAGCTCGCTGCCATCGTTCTCATCGTCTATTTCATCTTTGTCGCGCAATACGCGGCGCAGAACTACCGCCTGACCCGTACGTTGTGGAGCGGCATTCGCGGCGGCATGACGGGGTTGGCCTGGCAATATGGCATCAAGGCGTTCCTGTTCATGCTGCTCAATGCGATCACGCTCAATCTCGCGGCGCCCTGGACCACGCTGCGGCTGGCGGAGGACCGCTTCAACCACAGCTATTTCGGCAATGCCAAGGCTTCGCTGCAGGCCTCGGCGGGCCCGCTCTACCTCACCTTCATTCTGGGCTTCGTGCTCACCATCGTCGGCTTGATCGCGGTGGCGGCGGTGATCGGCCTGTTCGGCTATTCGGCGATTATGGCCGGCGATCTGATGCCGGTGCTGGAGGAGCTGGTCAGCGCCAGCGAAACGGGTGTCGAACCCAATGTCAGCGAAGAGCAGATGGAGCAGCTGGTCGGCATCTTTGTGGTGTGCGCCATCGTCTTCTACCTGGGGCTCGCCCTGGTTGCGATCATCGCCTATGCGCCCTACGTCGCCGCCCTGTTCCGCACCATCGCCAACAACCTCCAGCTTGCCGAGCTGCGGTTCTCCAGCGAGGTGACGGCGTGGCGTTATATCGGCCTTTGGCTCGGCAATCTCCTCATTGTCGTGCTGACGCTCGGCATCGGCTTTCCGATCGCGGTTCATCGCAGCGTCCGGTTCTTCGTCGATCGCGTTGCGATCCACGGCGACCTGGATGTGGATCGCCTGCAGCAGACTTCGCTGGAACGGCCGAAGTTCGGCGAAGGGTTGCTGGAAGCCTTCGATCCGGGATTCATCTGAGGAAGAGCGCGACCTTGGCATGAGCGAGCTTCATCGTTACTTCGACGGGCGGACCGCCAGGCCGCGCAAGGTCACCTTCGCGATCGGCCCGACCGGGATCGCGATCCGCGATGAGGACGGGACGTCGCTCGCGAGCTGGCCGTACTCGCACATGCGCGTCGCCGACCAGAATGCGGTGAGCGGCGCCTTCGTGCTGCGCCTCGAGCCGGATGCGGCCGCGCGCCTGGAAGTCGCGGCGGGTGTGGAGCTGGAGACGCTGCTCGCGCAACGGCCGGAGCTCAGGCGCTGGCGGGCGCGCGAACGAACCGGCCTCGCCATGGCGTTCGCCAAGTGGGGCGCCGTCGGCGCGGCGATATGCGTGGCCCTCTATTTCGGCTGGCCGCGCGCCTCCGTCATGATCGCGGGCTGGATCCCGGCGAGCTGGGAGGAGCGCATCGGTCAACAGGTGGAAAAGGCCTGGTTCCCGGAGCCGGAACGCTGTTCGGAAGCCGAGGGCCTGCGCGTGCTCGAAGCGCTCGGCAGGCGCATCTGGCCCGGCGAAGAGGTCAAGCTGTTCGTGGTCAAGGAAGGCGACCCGAACGCGTTTGCCATGCCGGGCCGCCGCATCGTCGTGTTCTCCGGCCTCATCGATCGCGCCGGCTCGCCGGACATGCTGGCGGGCGTGATCGCGCATGAGATGGGGCATGTGGAGTTCCGTCATCCGATGCGCGGCCTGGTCCATCAGCTGGGCCTTGGCGCCGTGCTCACCCTGGTCTTCGGCGATTCCTCGCTGGCCGGCGTGGGTCAGCTGGCGCTGGTCCTGTCGTACAGCCGCGACATGGAGCGCGAAGCCGATCAGCGCGGCATCGAGCTGCTGCAGCACGCCGGCATCCGCGCCGACGGCATGTCGCGGTTTTTCGAGGTCATCAAGCAGGATGTGAAGGACAGCGTCCTCAGCGACCTGCCGGAGTTCCTCTCGACCCACCCCGACCTCGATGCCCGGATCGCCGCCACCAGGCAGCCGGCCACCGGCGCGCCCGCCATGAGCGATGCCGACTGGCAGCGCGTGCGCAAGATCTGCGACAGCAAATGACCGAGCGGCAAGGCGTGGTGCGCAGGAGCGGCATCGGCTGGAAGTCCGGCCTGGTGGGCCTAGCCGCGATCGGCTTCGCCGCGGTGAAGCTGCTGAAGTTCGCCTGGCTGGCGAAGATCGCGACCTCCGGCGGCTCGATGCTGCTGTCGGTGTTCCTCTATTCTCTGATCTTCGGCTGGGGCTATGGTGCGGGCTTCATATTTCTGCTGTTCTGCCACGAGTTCGGCCACTATCTCGCGGCGCGCCAGCGCGGACTCGCGGTCGGCCTGCCGACCTTCATCCCCTTCGTCGGCGCCTTGGTCGACATCAAGGATGGTTTCCGCGACGCCGAGACGGAGGCCTATGTCGGCATCGCCGGGCCCGCGATCGGCACGCTCAGCGCGCTGGCCTGCCTCGCGCTTGGCAACCTGCTGGACAGCGACCTCTTGCGCGCGGTGGCCTATTCCGGCTTCATCCTCAATCTCTTCAACCTCATTCCGCTGTCGCCGCTGGATGGCGGTCGCATCACCCAGGTCGTGTCGCCGCACATCTGGCTGATCGGCATTCCGGCACTGGTGGCGCTGTTCCTCTACCGGCCCAGCCCGCTGCTGATCCTGATCGCGGTGCTGGCTGTTGGCCATGTCTGGTCGCTGTTCAGGAACCGCAACGCCGCGGAGCATCGGCGCTATCACGATGTCGCCTGGTCGGTGCGCATCGGCTATGGCGCCGCCTACCTCGCGCTCGCCGGCTTTCTCGCGCTGATGGCGTTCGAGCTGCACGCGGCCCTGCCGGCGACGTGATGACGACCGACCGTGAACTCCAAGGCTGGTACTACCGCAACAGGACGAGCGACGCGGAGCGCGTACGGCTTTCGTTCGTCGGCGATTCGTTGGCGTTACACACGCTCTCGGAGCGGTTGGTTGCGACCTGGTCTCTGGACCAACTCGAGAACCGGGAATTCCAGATTTTGGGTGACAACTGGTCGATCGGTGACCGACGCCTGCCGGAATCCTACCTTGTGCTCGAGAACGACGATGACTACCGGGCACTGCGCGGGACCGCGAGCAGGCTGCGCCCGGTCCGCGCCCGTCTTTGGCGGTTATTGGGCATCGCAGCCGTCGAGTCCGGCAACCGCGCCGGGTGGCCCGTGTTGCTTCTCCTGATCGCCGCTGCCGTTGTGGGCCTGAGCCATGTGCTCTGACGCCGCAATGCAGCACATCTGAATGGAATATTATTTCGATATTGCCTGAATTTTGGTCACTTAATACCTAAGTCGAATGCCAACTGGAACGATCCTATCGTTTTTGCATTGCGCAATCGCACCTGCGAAGGCATGGTTGTTCACCTAGGGGAGCGTCCCGCTTGCGCGATTAGGGAGACGAGGCACATGTCCGAGACGGCGGAAGTCATCCAGCTTCGAAAGGGTAATGGGGGCCGCAAGGACCTCTACGAGGTCGGCGAAATCCCGCCCATGGGGCATCTGCCGTCCAAAATGTATGCCTGGGCGATCCGGCGCGAGCGCCACGGCCCTCCCGAGCAGAGCATGCAGGTCGAGGTGGTGCCGACCCCAGTGCCCGATTCCGACGAGGTGGTCGTCCTGGTGATGGCGGCGGGCGTCAACTACAACGGCGTCTGGGCCGGCCTCGGCAAGCCGATCTCGCCGTTCGACGTCCACAAGGCCGAGTATCACATCGCCGGCTCCGATGCCTCGGGCATCGTGTGGGCGGTCGGCTCCAAGGTGAAGCGCTGGAAGGTGGGCGACGAGGTGGTCGTCCACTGCAACCAGGATGACGGCGACGACGAGGAGTGCAACGGCGGCGACCCGATGTTCTCGCCCTCGCAGCGCATCTGGGGCTACGAGACGCCGGACGGCTCGTTCGCCCAATTCGCCAAGGTGCAGGGCCGGCAGCTGATGCCGCGCGCCAAGCACCTGACCTGGGAGGAGAGCGCCTGCTACACCCTGACGCTCGCCACCGCCTATCGCATGCTGTTCGGCCATCGCCCGCACATCCTGCGGCCCGGCCACAACGTGCTGATCTGGGGCGCCTCGGGCGGCCTCGGCTCGATGGCGGTGCAGTTGTGCGCCACCGCCGGCGCGCACGCGATCGGCATCATTTCCGACGAGTCGAAGCGCGAGTTCGTGATGTCGCTCGGCGCCAAGGGCGTCATCAACCGCAACGACTTCAATTGCTGGGGCCAGCTGCCCGACGTCGACGACGTCGCCGGCTACAACGACTACATGAAACGCTGCCGCGAGTTCGGCAAGGCGATCTGGGCCATCACCGGCAAGGGCGTCGACGTCGATTTCGTGTTCGAGCATCCGGGCGAGCAGACCTTCCCGGTCTCCTGCTTCGTGGTGAAGCGCGGCGGCATGGTGGTATTCTGCGCCGGCACCACCGGCTACAACCTCACCATGGACGCCAGATTCGTGTGGATGCGCCAGAAGCGCATCCAGGGCAGCCACTTCGCCAACCTGCTGCAGGCCAGCCAGGCCAACAACCTGGTGCTGGAGCGGCGCATCGACCCCTGCATGTCCGAGGTGTTCGGCTGGCACGACATCCCGGCCGCCCATACCAAGATGTGGAAGAACCAGCACAAACCCGGCAATATGGCGGTCCTGGTCCAGGCCAAGCGGCCCGGCTGCCGCACCCTGGAAGACGTCGTCGAAGGCTAGACCCAAGGCGATGAGTGCGGGAGCGCAAGGGGTGGCGGTAACTTCGCTCGACCTGTTGGATGCGTGCGGCCGCGCGCTGGAGGCGGCGGACACCGTGCTGGCGCGTGCGCAATCGCTCATGGCCCGCCGCGTCGCGCTGGGCGGCAAGATCGATGCATCCGCGCTAGATCGCGACCAGCATGCGGCGCACGGCTTCGCGTGGCTTGCGACCTATGTCGCGGCGCTGCGCGCGACGCTGGATTGGGCCCGTCAGCTTGACCAGGCCGGCAAGCTCGGCGAGCGCGAACGGCTGATCCTGCAGCTCGGCTTCGGCGAGTATCTGGCACAGATCATCGGCGGTATCCCGATGAGCCAGGGCGAGATCGTGCGGCCGAGCGATCTCGGCCTCGGTGCGGGTGATCTGCCGAAACTGTCGGACATCGCGAGCACGTTCCAGCAGGCGGACCTGCCGGCGCTCCGCGCGCGGCTGGCCGAGCAGATCCAGGACGGCGATTTCGGCGAGCCCGGCCTCGACGACGAAGCCCTGCTGATGGTGCGCGACCAGTTCCGCCGCTTCGCCGAGGATCACCGCGAGGACGCCCACCGCTGGCATCTGAAGGACGAGCTGATCCCGCTCGAGATCATCGGGCAGCTGGCGGAGATGGGCGTGTTCGGCCTGACCGTGCCGGAGGAATTCGGAGGATCGGGCCTCGGCAAGCTCGCCATGTGCGTCGTCACCGAGGAATTGTCGCGTGGCTATATCGGGCTCGGCTCGCTCGGCACGCGGTCGGAGATCGCGGCGGAGTTGATCCGTCTCGGCGGAACCGAGGAGCAGAAGCAACACTGGTTGCCCAAGCTCGCGAGCGGCGAGATCCTGCCGACGGCGGTGTTCACCGAGCCCAACACCGGCTCCGATCTCGGATCGCTGAAGACGCGGGCGATCAAGGACGGCGAGACTTACAAGGTGACCGGCAACAAGACCTGGATCACCCACGCGGCGCGCGCCGACATGATGACTTTGCTGGCGCGCACCGATCCCGGCTCGACCGACTATCGCGGCCTCTCCATGTTCCTGGCGGAAAAGCCGCGCGGCACCGACTCCGATCCGTTCCCGGTGAAGGGGATGCGTGGCGGCGAGATCGGCGTGCTCGGCTATCGCGGCATGAAGGAATACGAGATCGGCTTCGACGGCTTCGAGGTGCCGGCGCAGAACCTGCTCGGCGGACGCGAGGGCGAGGGCTTCAAGCAGCTGATGGCGACCTTCGAATCGGCGCGCATCCAGACCGCGGCGCGCGCCGTCGGCGTCGCGCAATGCGCGATGGAGCTGGGCCTCCAATACGCCCGCGAACGCGTGCAGTTCGGCAAGCCGATCTACGCCTTCCCGCGGGTGCACGGCAAGCTGGCCTGGATGGCGGTCGAGACCATGATCGCGCGCCAGCTCAGCTACTTCGCCGCGCGCGAGAAGGATTCTGACCGGCGTTGCGACATTCCGGCCGGCATGGC
>DATFDU010000484.1:0-2763 GCA_035251915.1 Dongiaceae bacterium
TCATCATGAGCAGCAGCGACAAAGCGGGGGAGCTGCCGGGGTTGCAGTCGGTCGAGATGGCGATGCGCACCTTGTGGCGGCGCAGTTGCTCCAGCGGCGGCAACTGCTTCTCGCGCAGGAAGAAGAACGCGCCCGGCAGCAGCACGGCGACCGTGCCCGCCTTGCCCATCGCGGCGATGCCGGTCTCCGCGCTGAATTCGATGTGGTCGGCCGACAGCGCGTTGTAGCGCGCGGCGAGCGCGGCGCCGCCCATGTCGGACAGCTGATCGGCGTGCAGCTTGACGGGCAGGCCGAGCGCCTTGGCCTTGTCGAACACGCGCGCCGTTTGCTCGGCGGTGAAGGCGATGCGCTCGGAAAAGGCATCGACCGCGTCGGCCAGACCATCGGCCGCGACCGCGGGCAGGATCTCGTTGCAGACCAGGTCGATGTAGTCGTCCGGCCTGCCGGCAAATTCCGGCGGCAAGGCATGCGCGGCGAGGCAGGTCGCCTTCACCGTCACGCCGCCCTCGCGGCCGAGTGCGCGCGCGACCCGCAAGGTCTTTCGTTCGTTCGCAACATCGAGCCCGTAGCCGGACTTGACTTCGATGGTCGTCAGGCCCTCTGCCATCAGCGTGGCCAAGCGCTGCTTGGCGGACGCGAGCAATTCCGCTTCGCTGGCCGCGCGCGTCGCCCGCACGGTGGAAACGATGCCGCCACCCGCCTTCGCGATCTCCTCGTAAGTCGCGCCCTTGAGCCGCTGCTCGAATTCGCCGGCGCGCTCGCCGCCGAACACCAGATGGGTGTGGCAGTCGATCAGGCCTGGCGTGACCCAGCGGCCGTCGAGCGAAACGGTCTCCTTGGCCGATTGCTGTGGCAGGTCGGCGCGCTTGCCGATCCAGGCGATGCGATCGCCCTTGATCGCGATCGCAGCATCCTCGATGGCGCCATACCCCTCCACCATCGTGGCGGCGCGGCAATCGGTGAAGAGAAGGTCTATCTCAGCCATTGATCATCGGCAGCTTCAGGCCCTGCTCGCGCGCGCAGTCGATCGCGATGTCGTAGCCGGCATCGGCGTGTCGCATCACGCCGGTGCCGGGATCGTTGGTCAGCACGCGCTCGATGCGGCGCGCGGCCTCCTGGGTGCCGTCGCAGCAGATCACCATGCCGGAATGCTGCGAGAAGCCCATGCCGACGCCGCCGCCGTGATGCAGGCTGACCCAGGTCGCGCCCGACGCGCAGTTAAGGAGCGCGTTGAGCAGCGGCCAGTCGGAGACGGCGTCCGAGCCGTCCTTCATGCCTTCGGTCTCGCGGTTCGGGCTCGCGACCGAGCCGGAATCGAGGTGATCGCGGCCGATCACGACCGGCGCCTTCAGCTCGCCCTTCGCCACCATCTCGTTGAAGGCGAGCCCGAGCTTCGCGCGCTCGCCCAAGCCCACCCAGCAGATGCGCGCGGGAAGGCCCTGGAACTTGATGCGCTCCTGCGCCATGTCGAGCCAGTTGTGCAGGTGCGGATTGTCGGGGATCAGCTCCTTCACCTTGGCATCGGTGCGATGAATGTCCTCCGGGTCGCCCGACAGAGCAGCCCAGCGGAACGGGCCGACGCCGCGGCAGAACAGCGGACGGATATAGGCCGGCACGAAGCCTGGGAAGTCGAACGCGTTGTCGACGCCGGTCTCTTGCGCCATCTGGCGGATGTTGTTGCCGTAGTCGAAGGTCGGGATGCCGAGCTTGTGGAAGCCGAGCATGGCGCGGACCTGCACCGCCATCGACTCCTTCGCGGCCTTCACCACCGCCTGCGGGTCGCGCTGGCGCATATCGGCCGCATGCGCGAGCGACCAGCCGGCCGGCAGATAGCCGTTGAGCGGATCGTGTGCGCTGGTCTGGTCGGTCACCATGTCGGGCCGGATGCCGCGCTTCAGGATCTCCGGGAAGATCTCGGCGGCGTTGCCGAGCAGGCCGATCGAGATCGCCTTGCCGTCCTTCCTGGCATGCTCGAGCAAGCCGAGCGCTTCATCGAGGCTGCCGGCCTTGATGTCGAGATAGCGCGTTTCCAAGCGACGCTCGATGCGCGAGGGTTCGCATTCGACCGCCAGCATAGAGGCGCTGGCCATGGTCGCGGCCAGCGGCTGCGCGCCGCCCATGCCGCCGAGGCCGCCGGTCAGGATCCAGCGGCCCTTGAGATTGCCGCCGTAATGCTGGCGGCCGGCTTCGACGAAGGTCTCGTAGGTGCCCTGCACGATGCCTTGGGAGCCGATATAGATCCACGAGCCGGCGGTCATCTGGCCGTACATCATCAGGCCCTTGGCATCGAGCTCGCGGAAATGCTCCCAGGTCGACCAGTGCGGCACCAGGTTGGAATTGGCGAGCAGCACGCGCGGCGCATCCTTGTGGGTGCGGAACACGCCGACCGGCTTGCCGGACTGGATGAGCAGGGTCTCGTCGTCGTTCAGGCCCTTGAGGCTGTCGACGATCTTGTCGAAGCATTCCCAGTTGCGCGCCGCCCGGCCGATGCCGCCATAGACCACCAGCTCGTTCGGATTTTCCGCCACGTCGGGGTCGAGATTGTTCATGAGCATGCGCAGCGGCGCCTCGGTCAGCCAGGACTTGGCGCTGAGCTTGGTGCCGTGGGGGGCACGGATGGTGCGGGCGTTGAAGCGGGTTCCGGTCATGGTGCCATCTCGGTGCAGGTTGTATATACAAGTCTATACAGCACGTTTCTGACAGGCTCAAGGTCGATCAAGGGCGGGGCGACGTCGGCAGCCCGATAGCGGCAGAATGGGCCGT
>DATFDU010000485.1:0-10461 GCA_035251915.1 Dongiaceae bacterium
GCCCACATGCCGCCGCAATTGACCACGTATTCGCAACGGATGGTGCCCTGGTCGGTCTCGACGCCGACCGCGCGGCCGTCCTTGGTCAGCACGCGGGTGACCTTGGTATCCTCGAAAATCTTCGCCCCGCCCAGGCGCGCGCCGCGGGCCAGCGCCATGGTTGTGTCGGCCGGATTGCACTTGCCGTCCTTCGGATAGTAGATCGCGCCGATCACGTCATCGACGTTCAGCAGCGGCCATTTCTTCTTCACCTCCTGCGGGCCGATCTGTTCGGCGATCACGTCGAACCCGCGCAGCATGGCCGCGCCGCGCTGGAACTCCTCCCAGCGCTCCTTGTTGGTCGCGATCGAGACCGATCCCGGCTGCACGAAGCCGGTCGCCTGCCCCGTCTCTTTCTCCAGGTTGCTGTAGAGATCGGTGGTGTATTTCGCGAGCCGCGTCAGGTTGGCGGTGTAGAGCGAGGCGCGCACAAGCCCCGCCGCATGCCAGGTCGTGCCGCTGGTCAGCTTCTTGCGCTCCAGCAGCACCACGTCCTTCCAGCCGAGCTTGGCCAGGTGATAGGCCACGGAACAACCGGCGATCCCGCCGCCGATGATGACGACCCGCGCCTGCGATGGAAGTGCCATGCTCTACCCCAGTCCTCTTGTGCCCGCGCGACGATGCTGCGCACCGCTGGCGCTGGCAAGTTGCTTTGCTCTATGGAACCATAGGCCGGACCGCTATCCCCGCAGCCGCGCATTCTCCGGATCGAAGATCGGCTCCTGGCTGACCACGGCCCTGCGGCGGTCGCCGAACACCTCGATCTCCAGGGTCTCGCCAACCTTCGCCAGGTCGGTGCGCACATAAGCCAGCGCGATGCTCTTGCCGATGATATGGCCGTAGCCACCGGAGGTGACGAGCCCCACCAGCTCCTCGCCGCGATAGACCGGAGCGCAGGCCGGCGCGTCGCAATCCTTCGCCTCGTCCAGGATCAGCGGCACGAAGCGCTCCTTCGGGCCCTTGCTGCGCTCCTTCACCAACGCCTCGAGCCCACGGAAGGCCGGCTTCTGGAAATCGACGAAGCGATCCAGGCTCGCCATCAGCGGCGTGTATTCGTGGGTCATGTCGCTCTTCCAGCCGCGATAGACCTTCTCCAGCCGCAACGAGTCCATCGCGTACATGCCGAAGTCGCGGATGTCGAACTCCCTGCCCGCTTCCCACAGCGCGTCATAGATCGGCACCATCTGCTCCATGGGCACGTGCAGCTCCCAGCCCAGCTCGCCGACATAATTGACACGCATCGCCAGCATGCGGGCATAGCCGATCTCGATCCGCCTGGCCGATAGCCAAGGGAACGCCTTGTTGGAAAGGTCGGCCTCGGTGACCTTGGCGAGCACCTCGCGCGACTTCGGCCCGGCGATGATGATGGAGCCATAGCGCGCCGACAAATTGTCGATCCGGATGCCGCCGCCCTTCGGCATGTGCTTCTCGAGCCAGTCGAGATCGTGCCATTCGGCGGCGGCCGCCGACATCAAGTAGAACTTGTCGTCGCCCAGCCGCGTGATGGTGAACTCGCTGACGATGCCGCCCTTGTCGTTCAGCATGTAGCTGAGGCTCATGCGGTTCAGCTTCGGCAGCTTGCCGCAGATCATGCCGTCCAGCCAATCGTTGGCGCCTTTGCCTTCGATCACCAGCTTGGTGAAGCCGCCGAGATCGAGGATGCCGACGCGCTCGCGCACCGCCTTGCACTCCTCCGCCACCGCCGCATGCCAGTTGGTGCGGCGGAAGCTCGGCTTGCGCGAAGCATCGTCGCCCAGCCTCGGGAACCAGGCCGCGCGCTCCCAGCCACCACGGGCGCAGAACGACGCGCCCTTGGCCTTGAGCTTGTCATAGAGCGCCGTGGTCTTGGCGGGACGCCCAGCCGGCCACTCGTTCGCCGGGAACGCGATGGCGTATTCGTTCTGGTACAGCTCGATCGCCTTCCCGACCACGTAGCTCTTGGTCGCGTAGTCGGTATAGCGGCGCGGGTCCAGGCTCCAGAAGTCCCATTCCGGCTCGCCGTGCGCGATCCATTCCGCCGCGGTCTTGCCGGCGCCGCCCGACTGCGAGATGCCGAAGGAGAAGCAGCAGGCCTGGTAGAAGTTCTGGAGGCCATGCGCCGGGCCGATATAGGGGTTGCCGTCCGGCGAATATGGGATCGGACCGTTGATGACACGCTGCACGCCGACGGTGCCGAGCAGCGGCACGCGCTCGATCGCCTTCTCGATGTAGGTCTCCAGCCGGTCCAGCGCATCGGGCCAGAGCTGGTAGGCGAAGTCGTCGGGGATGCCGTCGAGCCAGTGCGGCGTCGCCTGCCACTCGTAGGGACCGAGCAGCAATCCATCGCGCTCCTGGCGCAGATAGTACGAGACGTCCGGATCGCGCAGCAGCGGCAGCTTCTCCTTGCGCGCCTGCAGCTCCGGGACCATCTCGGTCACCAGATACTGGTGCGACATGGAGACGATCGGCATGTATTGCCCAACCATGGCCATGATCTCGCCCGCGCGATAGCCGGCGGCATTCACCACGATCTCGCAGCGCACATCGCCCTTGTCGGTCTTCACCAGCCATTCCTTGCCGGTGCGCTCCAGGCCGGTCACGCGCGTGAAGCGCTGGATCCGGCAACCCAGATCCTTGGCGCCCTTGGCATAGGCCTGCACCAGCTGGCTGGGGTCGATGTCGCCGTCATACGGATCGTACAGCGCGCCCATCACGTCGTGCAGCTCGATGAACGGATACTTGTCCTTCACCTCGTTGGTGGAGATCACCTCGAAGTCGATGCCCTGCGCGCGCGCCATCGCCGCGACGTGGCGGTATTCGTCCATCCGCTCCCTATTGTTGGCGAGGCGGATCGAGCCGGTGATGTGGTAGTTGATCGGATAGCCAACCTCGTCGCCCAGGCGCGCATAGAGCTTGGACGAGTGGCGCTGCGCCTTGATGATGTTCCACGAGGTGGAGAAGTTCGGCACGTTGCCGGCGGCGTGCCAGGTCGAGCCCGACGTCAGCTCGTTCATCTCCAGCAGCAGGCAATCGGTCCAGCCCATCTTGGCCAGGTGATAGAGCGTGCTGCAGCCAACGGCCCCGCCGCCGATGATGACCACGCGCGCGTGATCGGTCATGAATGACTCCCCTTCATCAACTCGCTTCCCTCCCGTCATTACCGGGCCGCAGCGAAGCTGCGAGACCCGGTAACCCAAGTTTCATTGTACTCGCTCATGCGCAAACTTGGGTTGCCGGGTCAAGCCCGGCAATGACGGTAGGGGGTGCATCTTACTGCTTCGGCCGCATCGCCTCGCGCGGCAAGCGTACCGGCAGCTTGGCGCGGATGGCGTCGTCCACCGATTCCGGCACGTGGCGCGGATAGTTGCGGTCGAGGATCAGCTTCACCTGCTTCATCGCTTTCTGCACGATGTTGGTCGAGCCGCGCTCCACCCATTCCTTGGGCGAGGTGCGGTCGCCGACGATCGGATAGACATAGTCGCGCTGCATCAGACGCAGGGTCTGGTCGGAGCCGAGATAGTGGCCCGGCCCTTCCAGGCACACCTTCTTGATGGTCTCGAGCGACACCGTCTCGTCATTCACCTCGATGCCGCGGATGGTGCGCTGGGTCGCGCCGAGGATGTCGTTGTCGATGATGATGCTCTCCAGGCAATAGCCCAGCAGGCTGGCATGCATGCCGGCGGATTCGTAGATCAGGTTGGCGCCGGCATTGCCGACGAGCGCGTGGTTGTACGCTTTCTCGTAGCCGGCCTGCGCATCGGGGATCTTTGAATCCGTCATGCCGGAGGCGGTGCCGCCGGTGAAGTCGTAGAAGTGGAACATCTGCGCGCAGCCTGCCGACAGCAGCGCCTGCTCCGGCGAGCCGCCCGACATTGCGCCGGTGCGCAGGTCGGAAACGAACGGCCAGGTGCCGAAAATCGCCGGCGTGCCCGGCTTCAGGGCGTTCACATAGATGAGGCCGACCAGGCACTCGGAAACCGCCTGCACGATGGTGCCAGCCAACGCCGCCGGCGATGTGGCGCCCGCTTGGGCTGCCGACAGCAGCAGCACCGGCATCCCTCCTTCCACCGCCAGCTCCAGGCAGCGGCAGGCGTCCTGCGCGAACTTCAGCGGCGGCACCACGAAGCAATTCGACTGGCTGACGAACGGCCGCGCCCGCCACTTGTCCTCGCCGCCCGCGATCATGTGCAGCATTTCGAGCGAGGCCTGCAGGTGCCTGGGGTCGACCCAGCTCGCGCCGACATGCTTGGCTGTCCCCATCACGCTGGCATAGCAGGTGTTGAAGTCCATCTCGAACGGATCGGGCAGGTCGCGGCACACCACGGCGCGCTGGAAGAAATGGATGTGCTCCATCTCGTCGACGATGCGCGCGATGTCGTAGAGGTCCTTGGTGGTGCTTTCGCGATATTCGCCGGTGATGGGATCGACGATGTGGACCGCGGCACCGGCGGTGCCGAAATAGACCTTCTTGCCCCATGGCTCCATATCGAACTTGGGATCCTGGCCGTGCAGCGGAAACTTGCGCGCCGCCATCGCAATGGTGTCCTCGACCAGCGCGCGCGGAAAGGTCAGCCGTCCGTTGCTCTCCAGCTTGGCGCCGACCCGGGTCATCGCTTCGATGCCGCTGGGGATCGCGTCGGCGAAGCCAACCTGCTCCAGCACGTCGAGCGCGGCCTGGTGGATGCGCTGCTGATCCGCCTCGGTCAGCGGCTTGAAGCTGCCGCCGTTCATGCCCGGCCAGACCGGACGCTCATTCAGCGCGAGCGGCGCCGCGCGCAACGCACGGCGCGCCTCCCGCCCCCCGCGGCGTGGCGATTCCGCTTGAACGACACTCATTTGACGACCCTCACCCAGGACTTGGACAGGCTCCAATTTTCTCTTGAAAACAATGGGTCAACAAGCGAGACTATTTCACGGTATCATGAGCTGGATTCATGAGCGATGGCCGGCCGCGACCTCCCGCCTTTGTCCGCCCTGCGCGCCTTCGAAGCGGCCGCCCGGCACCTCAGCTTCCGCGTGGCGGCGGAGGAACTGGGCCTCACCCAGTCCGCGATCTCCCACCAGGTCGCGGCGCTGGAGCAGCATTTCGGCGCCCGCCTGTTCGACCGCGCCGGCCGGCGCATCGCCCTGAGCGAGCCGGGGCGCCTGCTGTTCCCGCTGGTGCGCGACGGCTTCGACCGCCTGACCCAAGGGGCCGACCTGCTGCGTCGCTCCCGCATGACGGACGATCTGCGAGTCCAGGTCTACGTGACCGTCGCGGTGCGCTGGCTGATCCCGCGCCTGCACCGCTTCCAGAGCGCCAATCCCAACGTGGTGGTGCGCATCAACACCAGCCACTTCGACTGGGAATTCGACGCGGACATCGCCGATCTCGGCCTCATCTGCACGCCTTCGCCCGACCGCGCCGGGTTGCACTACGACCTGCTGTTCGAGGCGCTGCTGTTCCCGGTCTGCACGCCCGGCGTGGCGCAAAGCGGCCTCGGCCTGCGCCAGCCGGTCGATCTGGTGAATCACGCGCTGCTGCAGGTCTATACGACCGCCAACGATTGGCAGCTCTGGCTCGACGCGGCCGGCGTGCCCAACCTCAAAGGCCGCGCCGCGCCGCAATTCGACTCCTACCTGCTGGCGATCGCGGCGGCGCTCGACAGCCAGGGCGTCGCCCTCGCCCCGCATTTCATGGTGGCGGAGGACCTGAAGCTCGGCCGCCTGGTCCGCCCGTTCCAGACGGAGGTGCGCCAGCCGGCCCGCTGGTACCTGGTCTGCCCGGCCGAACGCCGATCCGACCGCGCCATAGAAGCCTTTCGACTCTGGCTGACAAACGAGGTATCGGCCGATCCCACAATGTTGCGCGCGGCCTAGGAATTTCCGAGGCAACTCAGTGAGTTGGCCACCATCGGGACGCCACCGCTGAACCAGCACCCTTGCAAAAACCCTGCCGTTTCCATAGCTTCCGCTCGGTTTCCGGTGGCCGGCGGGGTGTAGCTCAGCCTGGTAGAGTACCTGCTTTGGGAGCAGGGTGTCGCTGGTTCGAATCCAGTCACCCCGACCATCCGGGAAATGGCGTTTCTGGAGAGTAGCTGGATGCAAGTGCGGATCTATCAGCCGGCGCGCAATGCGATGCAGTCGGGCAAGGCCGGGACCAGGCAGTGGGTGCTGCAGTTCGTCTCGCCCGGGAAGCGCGAGGCCGATCCGCTGATGGGCTGGACCTCTTCCGTCGACACGCGCCAGCAGGTAACGCTGAAATTCGACACCAAGGAAGAGGCGATCGCCTATGCCCAGCGCGAAGGCTACGCCTATGTGGTCGAGGAGCCGAAGCCGGAGCGCCTGCAGACCAGAGCCTATGCCGACAATTTCAAGTATGATCGCGTCGGCCGCTGGACCCATTGAGCGGCCGCACCGCACCGACCCCGTAGCTCAGCCCGGATAGAGCAACTGCCTTCTAAGCAGTAGGTCACTGGTTCGAATCCAGTCGGGGTCGCCATCCAATGCGATGAGCTTCGTCAATCGCGCGTCGCCGCGCGGACTCCGCAGCTGGCCAACGGGCTTCGTTGCCGGACAATCGCCTCCGCCCTGCATGGCGATGTATCTGTTCGTATTTTTCGAACGTTGATCGTGCTCGCCGAACCTGTTGGCGGAACCTGATCTCCGGGTCTGATGTTGTTTGGCATTGAACCAGCCGACCGATCCCTCCGGTTCGTGCGGCCAAGGTGGCGGCGGGGCCTCACGATATTCGAGACCTCGCCGCTATCGTTTGCGCTGCGGCTCTATTGTCCGACTTGCTGGCGTAGCCTGTGAGACCGCAGGAATCAGCTCGCTACTCCGACTTCTTCAAGTTGGCCAGCGCGTTCAGGAGGATGGTCGCCGACTGCCTGCCGACGTTGGGCCAGCTCAGCATCTGCTCCATGGTGACGCCTTCCAGGTCGGTCAGCTGCCTGATGCCGCGGTAGCGCAATATTTCCCGCACCAGCGGCTTGACCTGGCCGAGAAGCGCAAGCGCCTCGATGCTTGCGGGGTCCTTCCGCAACAGCTCCGTGCCGCGATCGTAGTCTTCGACCCGCCGGCAGATGATTCTCACGTGGTCGGCGGTGATGCCGAATTCCTTCCCGATGCTCTGCAGCGTCGGGCCCTCGGCACGTCGCTTGGCGATGACGCGTTCGAGCTCGGTGGGAGGCCGCTTCACGGCCGCCTCCGCATCCGGCGCGGCGGCCGCAGCCGCTCTGGAGCCGGATAGCTCGGGCAGTTCTCCCCGATGGAACTGCCCGAGCATCTCGCGCGAGGCGGGCTTGGGGTCCCACCGGCGAGCACCCTACAGTCCATCGCCGAGTCCGAACAATCACGGCGTGACATCACGCGCATGATGCCCCGCATTCGGTGGCATGACGCGACAAGCCGATTGATCAAGCCGTGTCTCGCTTTTCGAGTTTGACCGCTAACCAGCAACGACGAAGCCGCGCGCGCCCGCATTGGCGTGCAGCCTCGATACGCCGTGTCCCCGATAGAGTGGTGCGGATAGCCTTGAGAATCGCCGGCCAGAAAACAATCCAGTTTTGAACAGTCAGCTGCTGCTCGAGCTCTTCAGCTTCCGTTCATCGGGCGTGCGCTACCGGTGCTGCCGCAACGGTGGAGCTTGCCTTGGTCGGCGGATCGGATCGCGACAAAGAGCAATCCCAGGATTCGCCGGCGATCGAATATCACGCCCGCTTTCCCACGCCCGAGTTCATGCGCTTGCTGGTCGAGTTGGGCAAAATCGCCGAACGCGAGGATCGATCCGGCCGTCCCCGCGGTGATGAGCCCGGCGGCATGGTCCAAGCCTCTCCCAAGGACTGAACTGACGCGGGATCCCGTGGAACCGACGAACTCGAATTGCGTTATGTCCGGTCGGAGGCTCGAGCCGTTGGATTTTTCCTACACAGACGATCTGGAGGGAATTTCGGTTCTTCTGGTGGAAGACGAAGCGATCCTGGCCATCGATGTCACTGCGATCATCGAGATGGCCGGCGGTCGCGTGGTCGGTCCGGCCTACAGCCTGGGACAAGGCTTCAGCTGGATCGATCGCGGCAAATTCGATTGCGCCGTGCTCGACATCAATCTGCACGATGAGCTTGTCTTCAACCTCGCCGATGCGCTCATCGAGCGGAGGATTCCGATCCTCTTCCTGAGCTCGCATTCGCTCAACATCGCACCGCCCCATCTCCAGCAGCGCCGGCTCATCCACAAGCCGTTCAGCACGCACAGCCTGATCAGGGCAATCCGGGCAGAGGTGGCGGAGAGGCGAACGGTCGACATCCAGCAGCCTGCGGCTGAGCCTGGTCGTTTGAGTCCGACTGTCGGCTCGACCCGAACAGAGCACCTGTCTTCCAAGCAGTAGTCAGCTCCGCACCATCTCCCACTGACCCGACTTGGCCGATTTCAGCACCGCGTCGGTGACGTATTCGGTCGCCAGCGCATCGCGGAAGGTCGGCGCCGCCGGCTTGCCGCTGGCGAGACCCTGGAGGAAATCGGCGGCCTGGTGGATGAAGGTGTGCTCGTAGCCGATCTGCAGGCCGGGCACCCACCAATGGCCCATATAGGGATGCTCGCCGTCGGTGATATGGACCGACCGCCAGCCGCGCAGCTGCCCTTCGTCGCGGTGGTCGAACCATTGCAGGCGATGGAGATCGTGCAGGTCCCAGAAGATCGAGGCCTTCTCGCCGTTGATCTCCAGCGTGTAGAGCGCCTTGTGCCCGCGGGCATAGCGCGTCGCCTCGAACAGGCCGAGCGAGCCGTTCCTGAAGCGCGACAGGAACATGCTGGCATCGTCGATCTTCACCTCGGCGGTCTCGCCGGTCTCGGCGTGCTTGCGCTGCTTGACGAAGGTCTCGGTCGTGCCGGTGACGCTGGCGATGCCGCCGTTGAGCCACAGCGCGGTGTCGATGCAATGGGCGAGGAGATCGCCGGTGACGCCGCTGCCCGCCACGTTCGCGTCCAGCCGCCAGGTGCCGCGGCCGCCCTGCGGCACCTCGGCCGAGATGGTCCAGTCCTGCAGGAACTTGGCGCGGTAGTGGAAGATCTTGCCCAGCCGCCCCTCGTCGATCAGCCTCTTGGCCAGGGTCACCGCCGGCACGCGCCGGTAGTTGTACCAGACCATGTTCGGGACCTTGGCCTTCTCGACCGCGGCGACCATCGTCTCAGCTTCGGCGGCGGTGCGGCCGAGCGGCTTCTCGCACATCACCATCTTGCCGGCTGCGGCCGCAGCGACCGCGATCTCCGCATGAGTGTCGTTGGGGCTCGCGATGTCGATCAGGTCGATGTCCTTGCGCTCGATCAGCTTGCGCCAGTCGCTCTCCGAAGACTCGAAGCCCCAGTTGGCGGCGAACTCGGCCGCGCCCTTGGCATTGCGCGTGCAGACCGTCTTCAGCACCGGCTCATGATCGAGCGCGAAGAACTCCGGCGCCTGGCGGAAGGCGTTGGAATGGGTGCGGCCCATGAAGCCGCCGCCGATGATCGCGATGTTGAGCTTCTTCCTGGCCATGACTATTCACGCCAGCCGTGCGCGTCGCGCACCTTGATCATGGTCGCGAGCACGTCGTTCCAGGTCTGCTGCCGGGTCATCACCGCATTGGGGAACATGCAGCCGTCCCAGCAGATATGCCGCATCTTCCTGGTGAGGTTGCCGTCCTTGTCGCGCAGCCAGTAGCCGGCATTCTTCGGCACATCGAGCTTGCCGTTGGGATCGGTCGCCTGGACGTGGCGGCCGGTCTTCTCGTGGTCGCCGGAGCCGAACACCGTGCCGTCGTTCTGCGCAACGTGGAAGTCGTAGGTCCAGGGCCGCAAGGCGTCCGCCACCTTCTTGTAGGCGGCGTCGAGCTGCGAGCGGTCCTGCCAGTCGTAGTCCTTCGGCAGCAGCCGGTCCTCCTCGGAGTTGTAGCCGAGGGTGAACAGCATGGAATGCGCCATGTCGGCCTGGTAGCCGACCACGCCCGGCATGCCGACCTCCTCGAGCAGGTTCACGTTCTTGCGCCAGGACTGCATCCCGCCCCAGCAGATCTCGCCCTCGGCGAACAGATATTCGCCATGATCCTCGGCGACCTTGCCCGCCTCGCGGAAGGTCTCGGCGATCTTCCGGGTGTTGCCGACCGGGTCCTCTTCCCAATCGGTCACGCTGCAGGAGGAGTCGATCCGGACGCCGCCGCTCGGCCGGATGCCGATCGCGCGCATCTGCTGGCCGATCTTGCAGGCCTTCTTGACCTGCTCGACGAAGCGCTTGCGCTCCTCGGCCGAGCCCATGGCCGAGCCGCCGCCGGCGCCCGCCCAGATCGGCGCCACGAACGAGCCGACCTTCAAGCCGTAGGAGGCGATGTGATCGGCGATGCGCTTCACATCGTCGTTCGCGCTCTCGATCGAGATGTGCGGATCGGCGAGCCAGAGATCGACACCGTCGTACTTCACGCCATCCACTTCGGC
>DATFDU010000486.1:0-3751 GCA_035251915.1 Dongiaceae bacterium
GGAAGGATGCTGAGCCTTAGCGAACGAAGTGAGCTTAGGCGAAGCTGGATGGGGGGTAGCGCGGCGCGAGCCGCGCAGCGCGATAGCGCTGACGATCGGAAAGCGAGCGCAGCATCATCGCGATCCTGCTAAGTCTATCGCTCCCTCCTTCAGACGCCGGCCATCGCGATTTCGAGACGTAGCGCTCTGCCGAGCGCGCGCACCTATCGGCGCGCCACCCCCCATCCAGCTTCGCCTAAGCTCACTTCGTTCGCTAAGGCTCAGCATCCTTCCCCCGCAAGGGGGGAAGGGAAATAGCATTGCGGTAGATTCTCAAATGCGATTGCCCTGCCCCGCAAAGGCGGAGAGGGCTTTGCAGCAATGAGCGATTACATCGATTGCCATTACGCGCGCTCGCGCGCGGACACGGGCCAGCGTCCCTATCTCGATGGCACGATCGCCACCGGCACCGTGGTGGTGGGCGGCGGTTTCGCTGGGCTGACCGTCGCACTGGAGCTGGCGCGCGGTGGGCATTCGGTGGTGCTCCTGGAAGGACGACGCATCGGCTGGGGCGCATCGGGGCGCAACGGCGGATTCTGCGCGCCCGGCTATGCGGTCGGCTACGACCGCATCGCGCAGATGGCAGGGTCCGAGACCGCGCGGGAACTCCTCGGCCTGTCGCAGGATGGCGTCGATTACGTTGCCGACAACCTCGCCGCCTTCGGTAAGCCGGTCGATCCCAAGCGCCGCGGCCACATCTCCGCACGACGCGTTCCGGCGCGCGATGCGCTGGAGCGCTACCGCGACAAGATGGCGGCGCTTGGCCTCGAGATGCGGGTGCAGGGCGTCGAGGAGACGCGCGCGCTGCTGAAGAGCCCGCTCTATTTCGAATCGATCCTCGAGCGGACGACCTTCGCCATGCAGCCGCTGGACTATGCGCTGGCGATGGCGCGGGAGATCGAGCGGCTGGGCGGCAAGGTGTTCGAGAATACCCCGGCGCTGTCGACCGGCCGGTTCGGCGCCTCGCACCTGGTGGCGACGCCACGCGGCAAGGTCAGCGCGCATCATCTCGTGATCTGCACCGGCGGCTATACCGGCCGCCTCGTCCCCGCGCTGCGCCGCGCCATGCTGCCGATCGCGACCTATGCGATGGCGAGCGAGAGCAACGAGGCGCTGCTGGACAGCGCCATCGCGACGCCGATGTGCATCAGCGACGACCGGCGCGCCGGCGACTATTACCGGCGCACCACGGACGGAAGGCTGATCTGGGGCGGACGGATCACGGCGCGCACGCGCGATCCCGCCGATCTCGCAGCGCTGCTGCATCGGGACATGGTCGAGGTCTATCCGCAGCTGGCGACGCTCAGGATCGACAGCGCGTGGTCCGGCCTGATGGCCTATGCGCGGCACTACATGCCGCAGGTCGGTAAGCTGGATGAAGGCCTGTGGTACTGCACCGCCTTCGGCGGCCACGGGCTCAACACCACCGCAGCGGCCGGCGCCCTGATCGCCGCGGCGATCGCCGAGGGCGATGACCGCTATCGCCTGTTCGAGCCCTTCGGCCTCGCCTGGAACGGCGGGCCGCTGGGGCCGGTAGCAGCGCAGCTCACGTACTGGAAGCTGCAGTTGCAGGATTGGTGGGCCGAGCGCGGCGTGCGTCAGAAGAAGGTCGGCACTGCGCCCAAGGAGGTCCAGCCGTCATCCACCACGTGAATCAGGCGCCAGCGGTCGAAGGTGGTGCAGGGATGCGAGATCCCGCAGCACAGCAGGTCGCCGACCGCGATATCGGCGTTCGCCGGCACGCTGAGATAGGCGTGCTGGTCGTTGAGCTTGGTGATCTTCCAGTCCCTGGGCGTCGGCTCCGGCTGCGGCGTTGCGCGCGCGCGGTAGCGCCAGACCGGCTGCGGCAGATGGATGTCGAAGCCGACATCGCGCTTGCCCATGGTGAGCAGCGCCAGGCCCGGCTCGGGCACCGATTGCACCAGGCAGCACACGAACAAGGCGGGCTCGAGCAGGCCGAGGTCCTTGGCGACGGTCGGATCGCGCCGCTTCATCTCTTCCAGATGCTCGACATAGGTGCCGCAATCGTGCGTCACGTAGCAGCCGCTACGCAGGATCCTGGTCGTCGGCTTGCGCAACTCGATCTGACCGAGGCGGCGGCCGACGATGTCGTAATAGGAGCTGCCGCCGGCCGTCAGGATGACTTCGTCGGTCAGGAAGGCATTGCGCCGGTCTGCCAGCTGCACCGCTTCCGCGAACTGGTCGAAATAGGCTTCAACGCGCGGGCCGTCCTCCGCGCCGCTCGGTGTCGCGATCTGACCCTCGTAGCCGGCCATGCCGGCAAGGCGTACGCGCCCTTGATGGCTCGGCAACTCATCGAGCAGATGGCTCACCTGTTCGAGCGTGCGGCAGCCGGTGCGGCCGTCCTTGAACCCCCACTCCAGCAGCACGTTGACCGGATGCTCGGTCTTGGCGGCGGCGACATCCTCGGACAGCGCCTTCAGGCCGACGATGGAGTCGACCAGGACATAGATCTCGAGCGCGTCCTCAGCGTGGCTCAGCTCGACGATGCCGCGCACCTGGGCGCGGCCGGTCACCTGGTTGGCGATCAGCACGTTGCGGCAGCCGAACGCCGCCGCCACCTCGGCCTGCTGCACAGTCGCAACGGTCAGGCCCCAGCAGCCGTGCGCCGCCTGCTGCGCCCACAGGTGCGGCGTCATGGTGGTCTTGGCATGCGGCGCCAGCTGCATCCCGAACGTGTCGAGCAGGTGCCGCATCCAGCGCGCATTGTGCTCCAGCGCCGACTTGCGCAGCACCGCGACGGGCGCGGTCAGATCGCCCGCCAGCAGGTTCCAGTTGTGATTGGCGATGTCGCTCAGCGCCAGCGGCGCATGCGCCGGCGGAAAGCCCTTGGTGAGAGGATCGAAGACCTGCCGGTCAAGAGCCTCGAGCGCGGCGCCCATGGCGTCCGCATCGAAGCCGGGGCCGATGGAGCCTTTCAGGAAATCCGATGTCAGAGTCATCACGCCACTCCCAGGCCCTCACCCGTCATGCCAAGGCTTGGCCTTGACATCCACGAGTACCATGACCGGCGCTTGTATGCCGACAACCTAGTCTGTTGCAGACAAACTCGTGGATGGCAAGGCCAAGCCTTGCCATGACGGATTGGAAAGGTGGCTACCAGTCGCTGGTGATCAGCTCATAGGCCGGCAGCGTGAGGAATTCCGGGAAATCCTCCGCATAGATCAAGTCCGCGAACAGGTTGGCGGCGTCTTCGAACTTGCTGCGGGCGAACCCGTCGCCGAGCGCCGAGCGCTGCTGGGCAAGATCGGCGGCGATCATCTTGTCGCACAGCGCACGATCCACGACGCGCCCATCCTTGAGACGCGCACCATGCTTCAGCCACTGCCACACCTGGGCCCGGGAGATCTCCGCGGTCGCGGCGTCCTCCATCAAATTATGCAAGGGCACGCAGCCGGTGCCGCGCAGCCAGGCTTCGATATAGGCGATGCCGACCGAAATGTTGGTGGCGAGACCGCCCTTGGTGATGTCGCCGGTGGGCACCGCCAGCAGGTCGCCCGCCGTCACGTGCACATCCTGGCGCTGGCGCGCGATCTGGTTCGGCTCCGTCATCAGGCGGTCGAAGATCTCCTTGGCGATCGGCACCAGAGCGGGATGCGCGACCCAGGTGCCGTCATGGCCGTCGGTCGCTTCGCGCTCCTTGTCGGCGCGCACCTTGGCGAGCGCCGCCTCATTGGCGTCCGGATCGTTC
>DATFDU010000487.1:0-9780 GCA_035251915.1 Dongiaceae bacterium
TGTCGGCACCAACGTCGACTCCTACTCGATCCGCCAGCCGCTCGGCGTCGTCGCCGGCATCACGCCGTTCAACTTCCCCGCCATGGTGCCGATGTGGATGTTCCCGATCGCGCTGGCCTGCGGCAACACCTTCATCCTCAAAGTCTCGGAGCGCGATCCCAGCTGCGCCAATATGATGGCCGAGCTGATGAAAAAAGCCGGGCTGCCCGACGGCGTGCTCAACGTCGTGCACGGCGACAAGGAAGCAGTCGATGCGATCCTCGCCAACCCAGACATCCAGGCGGTGAGCTTCGTCGGCTCGACGCCAATCGCGGAATACATCTATCACACCGGCACCGCGCACAATAAGCGCGTGCAGGCGCTGGGCGGCGCCAAGAACCACGCGATCATCATGCCCGATGCCGACATGGACCAGGCCGCCGACGCGCTGATGGGCGCGGGCTACGGCTCGGCCGGCGAGCGCTGCATGGCGATCTCGGTCGCGGTCGCGGTCGGCGACAAGGTCGGCGACACGCTGATCGACAAGCTGGCGCCGCGGGTGCGCGGGCTCAAGGTCGCGCCCGGCACCGATCCGGAAGCCGAGATGGGACCGCTGGTCACCAAGCAGCATTTCGACAAGGTGAAGGGCTATGTCGATCTCGGCGTGCAGGAAGGCGCCAAGCTGGTGGTCGACGGCCGCTCGCTGAAGCTGCAGGGCTACGAGAACGGCTATTTCCTCGGCGGCTGCCTGTTCGATCACGTGCAGCCGCACATGCGCGTCTACAAGGAAGAGATCTTCGGCCCGGTGCTCTCGGTGGTGCGCGTGCCGGACTACAATGCGGCGGTAAAGCTGGTGAACGACCATGAGTACGGCAACGGCACCGCGATCTTCACCCGCGACGGCGACGCCGCGCGCGAGTTCGCGTCCAAGATCAAGGTCGGCATGGTCGGCATCAACGTGCCAATCCCGGTGCCGATGGCGTTCAACAGCTTCGGCGGCTGGAAGCGCTCCCTGTTCGGAGACCATCACATGCATGGTCCGGAGGGCGTGCGGTTCTATACCAAGCTCAAGACCGTCACATCGCGCTGGCCGACCGGCATCCGCGCCGGCGCCGAGTTCGTCATGCCAACGATGCGCTGATCAGAGAACAGAAGACAGAGAACAGAGGACAGATGTGGGCGGAGTGCTATATTGGCATCCCTGCGTCTGTTCTCTGACATCTGTTCTCTGATGGCTACATTCTCCCGCCGCTCCTTTCTGACCGCCGCTGGTGCGGCAAGCTCTGGCGCTCTGATTCACGCTTATCCGCGCGAGGCCAAGGCGCAGGCAAAGGAGCTGACCGTCGCAACCTGGGGCCAGGGTGAGATCAAGGATCTGACCGCGGCCTTCGCCAAGCCCTTCACCAACGAGACCGGCACGCGGGTGCTGTTCGACGGCGCCGGCCCGTCCGAAGGCAAGATCAAGGCGATGGTCGATCAGAGCCAGGTCGACTGGGACCTGTGCGACGTCGACGGCTACGTCGCGGTGCGTCTCGCCAATGCCGGCGTGCTCAGCATCATCGACTACAAGAAGGTCCAGCGCGACCAGGTGATGGAGCCGTTCGCGCTCGAGCACGCGATCGCCGGCTACACCTATTCGTTCGTGCTGGCCTACAACGCCGCGGCCTATCCGGAACGCCCGCCGCTCAGCTGGAAGGACTTCTTCGACCGCCGCACCTTTCCCGGCCGGCGCGCGGTGTGGCGCTGGATGATCGGCGGCTTCGAGGCGGCGGCGATGGCAGCCGGCGCCCCGCGCGATCAGGTCTATCCCATCGACATCGAAGCGGCGGTCGCCAAGCTCGCCACCCTGGGCGACGATCTCACGGTGTGGGAGAGCGGCGACCACGTGCGCCAGATGCTGCTCGACGGCTCGATCAACATGGCCTGCATGTGGCACAGCCGCGCCGCCCAGCTGGGCGCAGAGAGCGAAGGCAAGGTCGCCTGGACCTTCGAGCAGGGGCTGCTCTGCCCCGGCATGTGGGTGGTGCCGAAGAAGAACCCGGGCGGCAACGCCGCTTTCGACTTCCTCGCTGCCATGCAGCAGCCCAAGCGCCAGCTGGAGCTGACGCGCCTGCGCGGTCTTGGGCCGTCCAATCCCGCCGCCACCGCGGCCATGCCGGAGAAGCTGCGGCCGATCGACCCGACCCAGCCGCAGAACCTGCAGCAGCAGGCCATCATCAGCAGCACCTGGTGGGCCGAGAACTACGACAAGGCGCGGCTCAAGTTCCAGGATCAGCTGGAGCGGATGTAGCGCGTGCTTGCGTCAGGTTGGCGCATTGCCGGGATGGCCGAAGAGACCTATCTGTAGGGCGCCATGACCGTAACCTCCACGACCAACGTCAGCGCCCTCGCCATCTTCTGGCGGGGCTTCCGGCGTCTGTGCCCGCGGTGCGGCCAGGGGCGGATGTTCGCCGGCTATTTGTCGGTGCGCGAGGCGTGCGGGGCCTGCAAGCTGGCGTTCGAGCCGCTGCGCTCGGACGATGCGCCGCCCTATTTCACCCTGTTCATCGTCTTGCACCTGGTCATCAGCCTCTACCTGCTGCTGTGGCCCTACATGCCGTATCCGGATTGGGTCCATGCCGTCATCTGGTGCAGCCTGACGCTCGTCCTCAGCCTCGTGATGCTGCCCTTCGTGAAGGGCGGGACGATGGCGATCATTTTCAGAACACAGAGAACAGAGAACAGATGACAGATCGGATGGCGCGATTGTGAGATCGCGTCTAAGCTGAGCTCTGTCCTCTGACATCTGTCCTCTGAGTCATGCGCCTCCTGGTTTTCCAGCACATCGCGATCGAGCATCCGGGCATCTTCCGGGAATTCCTGAAACAGGACGGCATCCGCTGGGATGCGGTCGAGCTGGACGAGGGCCAGCCGATTCCGGACCTCCGCGCCTATGACGCCTTGTGGGTGATGGGCGGGCCCATGGATGTGTGGGACGTCGAGGACAATCCCTGGCTGATCCCCGAGAAGCGCGCGATCCGGCAGTGGGTGCGCGAGCTCAAGCGGCCGTTCCTCGGCATCTGCCTCGGCCACCAGCTGCTGGCGGATTCGGTCGGCGGCACCTGCGGGCCGCAGCGGCCGCCCGAGGTCGGGATCATGGAGGTCTCGCTCACGGAGGAAGGCAAGCGCGACGCGGTGTTCGCGCGCCAGCCGACGACCGCCCAGGCGCTGCAATGGCATGGCGTGCGCGTGGCGCAGCCGCCGGAGGATGCGGTGGTGCTGGCCTCCTCGCCCGCCTGCCGCGTGCAGGCGATGCGCGTCGGCGACCGCGCCTGGAGCGCGCAGTATCACGTCGAGCTGGAAGACAACACGATAACGGCCTGGGGTTGCGTGCCGGAATATGCGGCAGCGCTTGAGAAGACGCACGGCGCAGGCGCGCTCCAGCGCATGGCGGACGAAGCGAAGCCGCTGATGCCGATGTTCAAGGACAGCGCGCGGCGGCTGTATCAGGACTTCATGAAAGCGGCGAGCGCGATGGCGGTGGCGCGCTGAGCTACGCTTTCTTCGCCTCGAAGATCGCGTACCACTTGCGGCACGCTTCGATCGTCTCCCAGGTGCCTTCGAAGCCGGCGGGAATGACGAAGGCGTCGCCGGCCTTGAACTCCTGGGCCTTGCCGTCGGCGCCGGTGAGGACGACGCGGCCGTTCAAGATTCCGCAGAACTCGTTCTCGGCGTAGGTGACACGCCACTTGCCCGGCGAGCTTTCCCAGATGCCGGAAAAGAACTGTCCGGTGTCGTCGCTGAAGTAGTTCTGCAGCCGCGTCGCCGGGTCGCCCGACACGATGTTGCCGGGCTTGCCGGTCTCGACCGGCGGCGGGTTGGCCCCGAAGCGCACCACTTGCACGGCTGCCATGCGTAATCTCCCTCTTGCTGGACGACGCCCTGATCGGCTGGCATAGCATGCCCTTCGGGGAAGGGCATGTCACGCTCGGCCATCGGCGATTGTCCTCAAGCGTCGGCTCAACGGCGCAAGCAAGCACTGGGAGCTCATTCTGAAAGACAAGTCGACACCGCCGGGCAAGTCCGCCGCCGAAGGCGCGCGCTGGATCGATCCGTTCAAGAACGGGCTCGCGCTCTACACCATCATGCTGAACGTCGGCATCGGGCTGCACGCGCTCGACGTGTTCATCATCGCGACCGTGATGCCGCGCGTGGTGAAAGAGCTGGGCGGCGCGGAATACTACACCTGGGCCACCATGCTCTACATGGTGGCCTCGATCATCGGGACTGCCGCCGGCAATCCGGTGCGCCAGATGCTGGGCAGCCGGATCGGCTATGCCGTGGCGGCTTTGGTGTTCGCGGCGGGTTCTGCCGCCTGCGCGCTCGCGCCGAGCATGTTTCTGCTGCTGGTGGCGCGCGTGGTCCAGGGGCTCGGCGGCGGCACCATGATCGCGCTGTCGATGAGCCTGATCAGCGAATTGTTCCCGCCGCATCTGCGCAAGCGCGTGCTGGCGCTGGTCTCCGCCGCCTGGGGCGTTGCCTCGCTGCTGGGCCCCGGCATCGGCGGCCTGTTCGCATCGGCCGGCTTTTGGCGCGGGGCGTTCTGGATCAACGTGCCGATCGTGCTGCTGTTCATCCTGGCCTGCACGCGCCTGCCGAAAAAGCCGGCGAGCGAGACTGCGATCCGGTTCCCCTATCTGCAGCTGGCGCTGCTGACGGCGGGCGTGGCGGCGGTGGCGATGGCGAGCCAGGTGGCGCAGCTGTGGGCGCAGGTCGGATTGCTGGTCGCGGCGGCGCTGGCGGTCGCGCTCACCATCAAGCTCGACCAGACCAGCGACAACCGCATGTTCCCGAGCCATCCGCTGTCGCTGGCGCGGCCGATCGGGACGGCGAACTGGGTGATGGCGCTGTCGTCGGTCACGCATTCCGTGATCGGCGCCTATCTGCCGCTCAGCATGCAGATCCTGCACGGCGTCTCGGACGAGGCGGCGGGTTATGCCGTCACCGGCCTCGCCCTGTCCTGGACCATCGCGTCGATGATGACCTCGCACATCCACGGGCAGATGGCGATGCGCAGCATCGTCATCGGGCAGAGCCTGTGCCTGATCGGCCTCGCCGGCATGGCGCTCGCCATCACCGACCTGCCGTTCTCGGTCATCGTCGCGCTCAACATCGTGGTCGGCGCCGGGCTCGGCAGCTCCAACCTGCACCTGGTGGAAGCCTCGATGCGCCACGCCCCGGCCGGCGAGGAGACCACGACGGCGGGCGCCATTCCGACCATCCGATCGCTCGGCATCGCGTTCGGATCGGCCGGCGCCGGCGTGATCGCCAACAAGGCCGGGCTGACCGATGCCCTCGCCTACGACGACGTGGCGCGCGCGACGCAATGGGTGCTGGGCATCGGCGCGCTGGCGCCGCTGTTCGCGATGATCTGCGCCATGCGCTTCGTGCGCATGGTGAGCGCGACGCCGAAGGCGGTCGCCGCGGACTAGCCTACTCGCCGGCCGCGACCTTGCGCGGCATGGTGAGGATCTCCGCCATCGGCGGCTCCGGCGGGTGGTTGGGGAAGCGCACGATGACGCTGGTGCCCTGGCTGGGCTCGCTCTTGATGTCGAGCGTGCCGCCATGCAGCTCCACGATGCCCTTGACGATCGGCAGGCCGAGGCCGGTGCCTTCGTATTTGCGGGTGAACTGGCTGTCGATCTGGCCGAACGGCGCCAGCGCGACGTGCATGTCCTTCTCGTCGATGCCGATGCCGGTGTCGCTGACGATGAACTCGACGCCGTCGTGCCATGGCCGGCTGGCGAGCGTGACGGTGCCGTTCTCCGGCGTGAACTTGACCGCGTTCGACAGCAGGTTGATCAGCACCTGCTTGACGGCCCGCTTGTCGGCGTTGAGCACCACCGGGCGGTCCGGCAGGTCGATCTTCATGGTGAGGCCGTGCTCCACCGTGCGCGGGCGGATCAGCCGCGCGACGCTTTGGGCGATCTCGTTGCAGTCGACCTCTTCCATGCGCAGCTGGAAACGGCCGGCTTCGATTTTCGACAGGTCGAGGATGTCGTTGATGAGGCTGAGCAGGTGCTCGCCGCTGTTGCGGATGTCGCGGACGTAGGAGACGTAGCGCTCGTTGCCGAGCGGACCGAACAGCTCGCGCTCCACCACTTCGGAGAAACCGATGATCGCGTTCAAGGGCGTGCGCAGCTCGTGGCTAACGTTGGCGAGGAACTCGGACTTGGAGCGGTTGGCGATGACGGCCTGCTCCCAGGCCTTCACCAGTTCGTCCTCGTGCCGTTTCTGCGCGGTCAGGTCGCTGCAGATCGCCATGTAGCCTTCATCGCCGATCGGCAGGCGGCGCACCGACAACAGGCGGCCGTCGCTGCGGCGGTACAGCCAGCGGCCCGACGGCTCGAACGCCTTGGGATCGGTCGCCGGCTTGCCGAGATCGTCGGTTTCCAGACGCTGCGCGCGGTCCGTTTTCGCGAGCTCGTCCAGCATCTCGTCCATGGTGACGCCGGAGCGCAGAAAGCTCTCCGGGAACTGCCACATCTGCATATAGGCGCGGTTCCAGTGCTGCAGCTTGCGGTCGCGATCCCACACCGCGATGCCGTCCTCGATCGACTGGATGGTGGCGCCCAGCATCTGCGCGGACTGGCGCAGCGCGTCGTTGCGCGCCTCGATCACCTTGACCTGCTCGCGCGTCACCCGGCGGATCGCAACGATCTGCCAGAGCACGACCAGGCCAATGGCACCAAGGATCACGAATGCCAGCAATGCGCCCGGCGCCATCGTCGCCATCAGCGCGCGGCCGGGGGCCTCGGGCGCCCAGGTCAGCTCGCCGAGCTCGCCGCCATCGCCACCCACGAGCGGAATTTCCTGGGGACGTGCATCGACGTTGTCGACCAGTTGCGCCGCCAAGTGGTCGCTCGCTGGAGGAACGTGCGAGGAAGCGACGATGCGCGGTTCGCTGATGCCGTAGATCGCGCCAATCTGCTGCAGGTATTCGGGGGTGAGCGAGCGCAGCATCACCAGGACCGAGGCACCCGGCCGCACGGCCAGCAGCTCCGGCTTCTCATACGGCGTCAGGACGGTCGCGGCGGCGATCGCCACCTGTCCGTTGCGCGCGATATAGCCGATCTCCGGCGTCGGGCCGGCCACGGGATCGCCGGCCGCGGCGCGGGCCATCGCGGAAAGCTGTTTCAGTCCGCCGTCGAATGCCACGTCGGCCTTGTCCAGAACCTCGCCCTGCCATTTGGCGAACAGGATCTCGTCGTCGGGACCGAGCAGCAGCACGCCGTCCACCGCCTTGTCCGCGCCGAGCACGGTGCTCTGGGCGAAGGTGGAATCGGCCCACTCGGCGCTGTATTGGATGTGGACATTCTCGAACGCCTCGTCCCACCAGGAATAATCCAGGGCAACGGTGGAGGCCGCGCTGCGCAGGTTGGCCAGCACCAGCTTGGTGCGGGCGGACGCATCCTCGGCATACTGCCGGTCGACCGCACGGGCGCTGAACCACAGCATGGTGCCGATGGTCGCCGCCATCGCCAGGATCAGGCCGACGATCGGGAAAACGGTGGCGCGCGCGGGCCGCAGGACAGGTCCCCGGCGGTCGGCTGCATAAGCCGGCGGCGCTGCGTGCGGCGGTTGCATCGTCACTGACACACCAACTGACGTCTCCGGCCGGTCATCGGCTGCGGTACCATGCTCGAGACTCCCCCTGCCTTGGAGCGGCGCAGATCGGCGGGCAAATTCTGGTCAAGAATTGGTGCCGATTTGGTTAACGGAACCTGATCGGTCTGTCGTAGCGGGATCCCTACTGTGCGGTGCAAAAGCCAAAACGCCACGATTTGTCGACCTTTAATGTATTGATTCATAAATGAAAAATCGTTTCATAGGATGATGCAATTGAATCTTGACTTTTCGCAGGCGCAGCATCATATTTTGCATCGCGACAACCGGATATCTCCCCTGACATTCCGTTGTCGCATCGCCCTTATGGGCGTTTCCTCCCAGAACTTGGGCCGTGCTTTGGCACGGCCCATTTTTTTTGCCAATCAGACCCTTTCGTTCGGCGGCGTGGTGTTGCCCAGCCCGAGCGCGCGCTGCATCAGCACGCTGTCCACCCAGCGGCCGTGCTTGAAACCGATCGCCTGGAAGGTGCCGGTCAGCGCGAACCCGCAGGCGCGGTGGAGAGCGATTGACGGCGCATTCCCGGAATCGCCGATGACCGCGATCATCTGGCGCTTCCCAAGGCCGGCGCAGATTTCGATCAGCTGCCGCAACAGGGCGCGGCCGATGCCCCGGCCAGCCGCTCCCGGCGCCATATAGACCGAATCCTCGACCGTGAAGCGATAGGCGCTGCGCGGCCGGTACGGGCCGACGTAGGCATAACCGACCAGGGCGCCGTTCGCCTCAGCCGCGCAAAGATACGGCAGGCCGGCCTCGGCGATCGCGCGCCAGCGCCGCGTCAGCTCGGCGCTGTCGGGCGGCGTTTCCTCGAACGAAGCGAGGCCATGCAGGACGTGATGGGCGTAGATGCGCTGGATGGCGTCGAAATCCGCCGCGACGGCCGGACGAATCGAGAAGGTCGCTGCCGGGTCGCTCATGTGTGCGGTCAGGCCGCCTTGACCAGCTGCAGCGCGGCGCCGCTCAGCCGCTCGAGCAGCAGCTTCAGGACATCCTGCACGGCGGCAAAGCCGGCGGTCGGCTCCAGCGTCGTCTCGTTCATGTAGAGCGCGCGGTTGATCTCGAGCTGCAGGACGTGGACCCCCTGGGCGGGCCGGCCATAGGCCTGCGCGACGTAGCCGCCGGAATAGGGATTGTTGCGCCGGACCTTGGCGCCGCGTTCGGCGAGGCAGGATTCCGCCGCGGCGGTGATGCGCTCGGCGCAGGACGAACCGAAGCAATCGCCCAGCACGTAATCGACGTCAATGCGCTGCCGGCTGTGCAGGCCGTCCATCCAGGCGCCGGCCGACGGCATGGAATGGCAATCGAGCAGCACGCACACGCCGAACTGACGTTTCGACGCTGCCACCAGATCGGCAAGCGCGCGGTGATAGGGCCGATAGAACAGGTCAAGCCGCCGCTGCGCCTCGGCCGGCGGCAGCTTGGCCGAATAGATCTCCTGCTCGTTGGCGGCCAGGCGCGGAATGACGCCGAGGCCTGCCAGCACGCGCGGCGAGGTGGCATTGACCGGCGGCGCGAGGCGATCGGTGAACATCTCCTGGTCGAGCTCGCTCGGCTCGCGGTTGGGGTCGACGAACACGCGCGGGAACAAGGCCGACAGCAGCGGCACGCCGAGCTTCGGCCCGGCCGCAACCAGGCGGTCGATGAAGCAGTCCTCGGACTGCCGCAGCACGATCTCGGCCAGGCAGGATTGCTTGGCGAATTCCTCGGGATAGGTCCGGCCGCTGTGCGGCGAGGCCAACACCAGCGGGCTCAGCTGCCGCGCCGGCTGGATGAGCTCGAAGGGACGGCTCGCCAGGTCGGCGAGGCTCGCCCGGCGGGCGGCAAGGTCGGCCAAGCTGGCCTGTCGGGCGGCGAGATCGTTCATCACCGGCCAGATTTACTGGAAACGATCCGGCCTGTCACGAATCGGGAATGTCACCAGCCATGGCGGTGCTCGGGCGATCGATCGGCGCAGAATGCCCTTGGTCGCGACTCGGCTATGAGCATCTAATCCGGTGCCATCGATCGGTCATCAACCATATCGGCGTGGCATTCGGCGTACGGGGGCAGCGGGCACGATGGCGCGAATTCTGTTGGCGGAAGACGATGCGGAGATGCGCTCGTTCCTGGCGCACTGCCTGCGGCGGGCGGGACATG
>DATFDU010000488.1:0-8408 GCA_035251915.1 Dongiaceae bacterium
GCAGCTTCGGCCTCGCGGTCGGCTTGCGTGACCGGCGATGCGTCGGACTTGATGTCGACGTCCAGCTTGCGGCGGTAGTAGGAGCGCAGGATCGGCCGGCTGGCATCCGCCAGCCGGTTCGCGAGATCGACGAATTCCTGCGCGACCCCGGACAAGTCTTTATTGCGGCAGCGGAGCGGGCGAATCGCTCTGGTCGTTCAGCCAGCGCAGCAGAGCGGCGCGCTCCTCCGGCTTCTTGATGCCGGGGAATGCCATCTTGGTGCCGGGCGCATATTGCTTCGGATTGGTCAGGAACTTGTCCAACTCCTCGAAGGTCCAGGGCTTGTCCGCCATGCCCTTCATGACATCGGAATAGGCATAGCCTTCGACCGCGGCGTGGTTGCGGCCGACGACGCCCCACAAGGCCGGGCCGACCTTGTTCTTCGCGGCGTTGCTGAAGTCGTGGCAGGCCTTGCACTTGGCGGAGGCCTTCTCGCCGGCGGCCGGGTCGGCGCTGGCGATCAGGCTGACCGCGCTCTCGCCGGCGGGCGCAGCGGCACCCTCGGCGGGGGCAGCACCCTCGACCTCCTGGGCAGCACCCTCGGCCGGCGCGCCTTCGGCGGGAGCAGCCGCGCCTTCGGCGGGGGCCTCTTCGGTCTTGAGCGCGGCTTGTTCGGCGGCGATCTCCTCCGGAGTCGGCATCGGTGCCGGGCTGGCGGATTGCTGGTTCAGCCAGGCGAGCAGATCGGCGCGGTCCTGCACCTTGGGCAGGCCGGGAAACGCCATCTTGGTGCCGGGGATGAACTCCTTCGGGCGCGCGATGAAGTGGCTGAGGTCGGCGAAGGTCCACGGCTTGGCATGGGCCTTCATCGGCTCGGAATAGGCGAAGTCCGGATGCGTACCGGAGACGCGTCCGACCACGCCATAGAGGCCGGGACCAACCTTGTTCTTTCCATCGGCGGTGAAGGTATGACAGCTCGCGCACTTCTGCGAAATCGTCTGGCCCTTGGCGACGTCGGCGGTGGCGATGAGGCCGAGCACCGGTTCGAGCGGCGCCGCCGGCTTGGCTGCGGGAGCCGCGCCACCTTCGCCGCCCTCATGGGCGGCCTGGGCGCCGTGCTGCGGCCGATAGATGAAGTCGGTGAGGATCCCGACGCTCAAAGTGATCATGCCGCCCACCAGGATGGCGGCGGCGATCTTGTTGCCTTCCAATGACGACATCGCTCAACCCTTCGCTCGAACGGCGTCCGGATCGCCCAGCGCGTTGTAGCATCCCCGCCGGACGAGATTCTCCCTAATGCGCGTGCCCCGGACTTCAGGTACCCGATATGCCCCCGGCCCCGTCGGACTTCGGAGGCCGAACTCAAACTCTGGCCCTGCCGGGCCGAATTCGGCGCGAATTTAACGGCTTTGACCGGGCCTGTCCAATGCGGGGTGTGGCCGCACCGGCCATGCGATCGACGCCGAATTCCGCAGATATTCCGGATGCTTGGGCCGCGCCGGGGAAACCATCCCGGCGGCATAATGTCGCGCCTTGCCAAGGCGGGATGAGTCGGGCCATGACAGGTCCGCAAGCCGCGCTTTCCGCACAAGGTTTCCATGGCACCTCCGCGATCGCCCATCATCCTCATCCCTGCGCGCATGAAGTCGACCCGCTTGCCGGGCAAGCCGCTGGCCGACATCGGCGGCGTGCCGATGATCGTGCAGGTATGGCGCCGGGCGATGGAAGCCGGGCTGGGCCCGGTGTGCGTGGCGGCGGCCGAGCCGGAGATCGTCGAGGCGGTGACCAGGGCCGGCGGCACCGCTGTCCTCACCGACCCCGATCACCCGTCCGGCTCCGACCGGATCTTCGAGGCGCTGCGCAAGGCTGATCCCGCCGGCCAGCACGATGCCATCGTGAACCTGCAGGGCGACCTGCCGACCATCGACCCCGCGATCATCCGGCGCGTGGTGGAGCCGCTCAAGGATGCGGCGGTTGATATCGCGACCCTGGCGGTCGAGATCACGCGCGCTGCCGAGCGCGCCGATCCCAACGTCGTGAAGGCAGTGGCGGCGTTCGGCCGTGACCGGATCGCGCGCGCGCTCTATTTCAGCCGCGCTACGGTGCCGGCGAACCAAGGGCCGCACTATCACCACATCGGCATCTACGCGTACCGGCGCGCCGCGCTGGAGCGTTTCGTCGCGCTGCCGCCGGGCCTCCTGGAGAAGCGCGAGAAGCTGGAGCAGCTGCGCGCCTTGGAAGCCGGCATGCGCATCGACGTGGCGCTCGTTGACACGCTTCCGCTGGGTGTCGATACTCCCGCCGAACTCGAGCGCGCGCGGGCGATCCTCGCCCACTCGGCGACGCGATGATTCCCGAAATCGAAGGCGCATAACGTGGCGAGCAAATCCGACACCATCATCGCGTTCCAGGGTCTGCCCGGGGCCTATTCGGACCTGGCCTGCCGCGCCGCCTATCCGGCGCTGACCACGCTGCCGTGCGCCAGCTTCGAGGACGCGTTCGCGGCGGTGAAGAACGGCGACGCGCGCCTCGCGATGATCCCGATCGAGAACTCGCTCGCTGGCCGCGTCGCCGACATCCATCACCTGCTGCCGGAAGCCGGCCTCCATATCATCGGCGAGCATTTCCAGCGTGTGAACCACTGCCTGATGGCGCCGAAGGGCGCGACCATCGCCGGCCTCAAGACGGTGGAGAGCCACGTCCAGGCGCTCTCGCAGTGCCGCAAGTTCACCAAGGAGCACGGGCTGAAGCCGGTGGTGCGCGCCGATACCGCGGGCTCGGCGGCCGACGTCGCGGAGCGCAACGACAAGAGCGTCGCCGCCATCGCGTCATCGCTGGCGGCTGAGATCTACGGCCTCGAGGTGCTGGCGACCGACATCGAGGATGCCGACCACAACACCACGCGCATGGTGGTGATGGCGCGCGACCCGATCGATCCCGATCCGAACAAGGGACCGGTGGTCACCAGCTTCGTGTTCCGCGTGCGGTCGGTTCCGGCCGCGCTCTACAAGGCGCTCGGCGGCTTCGCCACCAACGGCGTCAACATCACCAAGCTGGAAAGCTACATGATCGACGGCAACTTCACCGTCGCGCAATTCTACGCCGACATCGACGGCCACCCCGACCAGCGCCCGGTGCGCCTGGCGCTGGAGGAGCTGAGCTTCTTCTCGCGCGAGGTGCGCATCCTCGGCGTCTACCCGGCGAACCCGTTCCGCGCCGGGCAGAAGTGACGCGTCGCTGGTAGGCGCCAGCCGCGTCCACACTCAAGCGTCATCCCGGCCTCCGAGCCGGGATCCATTTCGCAGCCGCACGTGCGGTCCGACGATGGATCCCGGATCGCGCAGCTTTGCTGCTTGTCCGGGATGACGGGCGGAGGGGCGGGGACTTCGGTGCGAGACGGCGCTACTCTCTTCTGATCCAATCCTCGATCAGCACGCGCGAGATCGAGTCCTTGCGCGACAGGCGCAGCACGTCGTTCTCGGGCGAGTTCAAGAGCTCCTCGCGCGTGAACCAGCGCGCGGCCTCGAGCTCCTCCTTGTTGAGCGTGATGCGATCGTCCGCCGCGGTGGCGATGAAGCCGAGCATCAGCGACGCGGGGAACGGCCAGGGTTGCGAGGCGAAATAGCGCACGTCGAGGAGGTCGAGGCCGACCTCTTCCTTCACTTCGCGGCGCACCGAATCCTCCAGCCGCTCGCCGAGCTCGACAAATCCCGCCAGCACCGAATGCATGCCGGGCGCCCAGCTCGCTTGGCGCGCCAGCAATACCTTGTCGCCATATTCCACGCGCATGATGACGGCGGGATCGATGCGCGGGAAATAGATCGCGCCGCATTCCGCATTGCTGCAGCGACGCTGATGACCCGCTTGTTCGCTGGCGGTCGGCGCACCACATCTGCCGCAGAAGGCATGCCGCTCGTGCCAATAGGCCATGCCGCGCGCCAGCGCCGACAGCGAGGCGTCGCGCTGCGGCAGCAGCGGTCCGACCGTGCGCAGGTCGATCGCCGGTCCCAATCGCGTGATCACCTCTTCCGGCTGGGTCGACAGGTCGATGGCGATGTGCGCGACTTCCGCGTCACAGCCGAGCAGCACCACCGAGCGCGCGAGCTCGATCAAGTCGGCGGCGGCCGCGCGGTTGAGGGTCAGGAGCGCGTTGTGATCTTCCTGCCGCACCAAGGTGCGCCCTTGCCACACCACATGGAAATGGGTGCTGGGGCTTTGTAAAGATTGATGGAACCAGGCGGTATCGGCGCGTTTTTCTACCGCGCGATCCCACCCGGCAGTTGTGTAGAAATTGACAGAGGGGCCCGAAGAATGAATCATCGCCGCCAATCGATGGTGAAACGAAGCAAACGACGGAGCCCGTGATGCTACGCTTGGCCTCGCCAGTCAACATCGGTATCAACTCCGCCTTGTTGTCCCGAGTCGCCCTGGCGGTCGGGCTCATTTTCTGTCTCCATGGCGCAGCCGATGCCGCGACCCTTTCGCCGGAGAGCGCGCAGACCGGCACCTACGCCTATCAGGTGACGCGCGATGGCGAGGTGGTGGGCGAGCAGCGCAACGACTTCGAGCGGCGCGGCGACGAGCTGCGCGTGGTGACCGATGTGCGCATCAACATCACGCTGCTCGGCATCAATGTCTACGACTTCACCCAGCGCATCGAGGAAAGCTGGCAGGACGGCCTGCTGATGAGCCTGACCTCGATCGCGGTCGATGACGGCGATACGCGCAACGTCAGGCTGATGCGGGACGGCGACCGATTGGTCGGCACCTATGACGGCAAGAAGCGCGACCTGCCCGGCACCCTCGTTCCGTCGACCCTGTGGAACTCGGCAGTGGTCGAGCATGCCTCGGTCCTCGAGACCACCAAGGGGCGCGAGCGCACCTTCAGCGTCGAGCAGAAGGGCATCGAGCAGGTGAAACTGCCGATCGGCACCGTCAACGCGCGCCATTTCGTGTTCACCGGCAACTTCAAGCGCGAGGCCTGGTACGACGAGTCGGGCGTGCTGGTCGCTGCCCAGATGGAGGCCAAGGACGGCTCCATCATCCGCCAGGAACTGCTGCGGGCACCTTGATTCCGCTGGCTTTTTTCAATCCGATTCACCAGTTGCATCAGCCGGCGCTCTGGCCCATATACTGCGCCGGGAGGTTGGCGTGGACGGGCGCCTCGCCAACCCGGTCAGGTCCGGAAGGAAGCAGCCGTAACGAGTTTTCGCCCGGGTCGTGTCCAGCCTCCCACCTGACAAGTCCCGGCGCTGGTCCGGGGTAGAAGTCCACGCCGCGGCGCACGGGATCAGATGCAAGACGGACATGAGCCTATCGCTTCCTCCGCGGCCGGCGCGCAGCAGGGGACGGCCGAAGGCTATCGCGTCCTCGCGCGCAAATACCGGCCGCGTGATTTTTCCGGGCTGATCGGCCAGGAGGCGCTTGTGCGCACCCTCACCAATGCGATCGCGCAGGGGCGGCTGGCGCACGGCTTCATGCTGACCGGCGTGCGCGGCGTCGGCAAGACCACGACCGCGCGCATCCTGGCGCGCTGCTTCAATTGCATCGGCCTTGACGGCAAGGGCGGGCCGACGGCGGAGCCGTGCGGGCAATGCGAGCATTGCCGCGCCATCGCCGAGGACCGCCATGTCGACGTGATCGAGATGGACGCCGCCAGCCGCACCGGCATCGACGACATCCGCGAGCTGATCGACGGCGTGCGCTATCGCCCGGTCGGCGCGCGCTACAAGGTCTACATCATCGACGAAGTCCATATGCTGTCGGAGAAGGCGTTCAACGCCTTGCTTAAGACACTGGAAGAGCCGCCGGAGCATGTGAAGTTCATCTTCGCGACCACCGAGATCCGCAAGGTGCCGGTCACCGTTCTGTCGCGCTGTCAGCGCTTCGACCTGCGCCGCATCGGCGCGGAAGAGCTCACCGCCTATTTCCTGAAGATCGCCGCCGCCGAAGGCGCGAAGATCACCGACGGCGCCGCTGCGATGATCGCGCGCGCGGCAGACGGCTCGGCGCGCGATGGGCTGTCGTTGCTCGACCAGGCGATTGCGCTTTCGCATGGCGCGATCGACGAGGCGCAGGTGCGCGACATGCTCGGTCTCGCCGACCGCACGCAGCTGATCGATCTCTATGACGATGTGCTGAAGGGCAAGGCGGCGGAGGCGCTGCGGCGTCTGGGCACCATGCATCAGGCCGGCGCCGATGCCGCGATCGTGCTGCAGGACATGCTGGAGCTGACGCACTGGCTGACCCGCGCCAAGATCACGCCGGAGCCCTTGTCCGATCCCGCGACCCCGGAAGCCGAGCGCGCCTGGGGCGCCAAGGTGACGCCGGAACTCTCGGTGCCCGTTCTGGCGCGGCTGTGGCAGATGCTGCTGAAGGGCCTCGCCGAGGTGCAGGCGGCGCCGCAGCCGCTCGCTGCCGCGGAGATGGTGCTGATCCGCCTGATGCACGCCGCCAACATGCCGGATCCCGCCGATCTGGTGCGGCGTCTCAGCGAAGGCAGTGGCGCCGCGGCGCCCGCTCCGACGTCGGCGCCGCGGCCGAACGGCGACGGCGGCCGTGTTGCGCCAGCGTCTGCGCCGCGCCTGCAGACGCAGCAGCAGGTCGCGCCGCAACCGCACCTCGCGCCATCCACCGCGCCGCAAGCGTCGCTGCCGCAGCCGCAGAGCTTCGGCGAGGTCGTTGCGTTGTTCCATGGCAAGCGCGAAGGCATCCTCGCCGCGCACCTGCAGAACGACGTGCACCTGGTGCAGTTCGAGGTCGGCCGCATCGATTTCCGCCCCGGCGAGCGCGCGCCGAGCAACCTGCCGAACCGGGTCGCCGCCTGTCTCGCGGAATGGACCGGCAAGCGCTGGCTGGTCAGCGTCTCCGCCCAGACCGGCGAGAAGACGCTGAAGGAGCAGGCTGCGGACCTGGCGAAGGCGCAGCGCGAAGAGGCGGCGCGCCATCCGCTGATCCAGGCCGTGCTCCAGGCGTTTCCCGGCGCCACCATCGACGAGGTGCGCAGCCTGGCGCCGGAACCCGCAGCGGAAGCGGCTGTTACCCCGCAGGGCGATGTATCGCCGGCGGACGAACCGATAGAGGATGAGATCGCATGAAGAACCTGAGCCAGATGCTGAAGCAGGCGCAGGAGATGCAGTCCAAGATGGCGGAGATGCAGACTGCCCTCGCGGACCTCGAGGTGACCGGCCAGTCTGGCGGCGGCTTCGTCACCGTCACGGTCAACGGCAAGGGCGACGTCCAGCGCGTGAAGATCGATCCCAAGCTCGCCGATCCGAATGAGATCTCGGTGCTCGAGGATCTGATCGTTGCGGCGGCACGGGACGCCAAGTCCAAGGCCGACGTGCGCATGCAGGAAGAGATGGCAAAACTGACCGGCGGCCTGCAGCTGCCGCCCGGCTTCAAGCTGCCGTTCTGATCCGCAAGCCACGCGCATGGCCGCGCCGGAAATCGACCGCCTGATCCAGGTCCTCTCGCGCCTGCCGGGGCTCGGGCCCCGCTCGGCGCGGCGCGCGGCGTTGTCGCTCATCAAGAAAAAGGAATCGGCGCTGCTGCCGCTGATCGACGCCTTGCAAAGCGCCGCCGATCACGTGCGCACCTGCTCAGCTTGCGGCAATCTCGACGGCACCGATCCCTGCGGCATCTGCCGCGACGAGCGGCGCGACCCGGCGATCCTGTGCGTGGTGGCGGACGTCGCGGACCTGTGGGCGCTCGAGCGCACCGCCGCCTACAAGGGGCGCTACCATGTGCTGGGCGGCGTCTTGTCCGCGCTCGACGGCATCGGGCCGGAACAGCTCAATCTCGGCCCGCTGTTCCGCCGCATCGAAGGCGGCGATGTAAAGGAAGTTGTCCTTGCCCTGGGAGCCACCGTCGACGGCCAGACCACCGCGCATTTCCTCAGCGACCGGCTGCAGCCGTTCGGCGTCGCCGTCTCGCGCCTGGCACATGGCGTGCCGGTGGGTGGTGAATTGGACTATCTGGATGACGGCACGCTCATCCAGGCGCTGCAGGCAAGGCAGTCTGTCTAGGCGTTTACGACTTCGGTTCAATCAACAAGATTTGAGCTTCCGCGTGACCCGCGTCATAGTTCCTGCCATGGTCTCGCCGCAATTTTCGGGCGATTCTGGCATCGGTTATCGTTCACCGGCCAAGCCTGGCCACCACTGCGATAGGGATGTTCCATGCGCAAGTTCCTGATGATCGGCGCTGCGGCTGCGGCGCTGTTGGCCGCGCAAGCTGCGTATGCCGAGACGCCGGTCGGCGCCGACAAGCAGACGGCGATCGCGGTCACCATCTACAACAACGACCTCGCGCTGGTGCGGGATTCGCGCACCGTGACCCTGACCCAGGGCGAGAACGACGTCGCCTTCATCGAGGTCAGCGCCGGCATCCGCCCCGAGACCGCGTTGCTCACTGGCCGCGGCACCGC
>DATFDU010000489.1:0-8702 GCA_035251915.1 Dongiaceae bacterium
CGGCACCGAAGGCCGGCTGGGCGTGCAGGCGGTGGTGCCCGGCGTGGCCGGCACCTGGAAAGACCTGACCGATTCCGTCAACGCGATGGGGACCAACCTCACCGCCCAGGTCCGCAACATTGCCGAGGTGACCACCGCCGTGGCGCGCGGTGACCTGTCGCGCAAGATCACCGTGGACGTGAAGGGCGAGATCCTCGAGCTCAAGAACACCATCAACACCATGGTGGACCAGCTGAACGCGTTCGCCTCGGAAGTGACCCGCGTGGCGCGCGAGGTCGGCACCGAAGGCAAGCTCGGCGGCCAGGCGCAGGTGTCGGGCGTCGCCGGCACCTGGAAGGACCTGACCGACACCGTCAACGTCATGGCGGCCAACCTGACCGAGCAGGTGCGCGGCATCGTGAAGGTCGTGACCGCGGTCGCCAACGGCGACCTCAAGCAGGACCTGACCGTGAAGTCCAAGGGCGAGGTCGCGGCCCTCGCCGAAACCATCAACAACATGACCAACACGCTCGCCACCTTCGCCGATCAGGTGACCACGGTGGCGCGCGAGGTCGGCGTCGAAGGGCGCCTCGGCGGCCAGGCCAACGTGCCGGGCGCGGCCGGCACCTGGAAGGACCTGACCGGCAACGTCAACCTGCTCGCCGCCAACCTGACAACTCAGGTGCGCGCGATCGCAGAGGTGGCGACCGCCGTCACCAAGGGCGACCTGACCCGATCGATCCAGGTCGATGCGCGCGGCGAAGTGGCCGAGCTCAAAGACAACATCAACACCATGATCGACAACCTGCGCCTGACCACGGACCGCAACACCGAGCAGGACTGGCTGAAGACCAACCTGGCGCGCTTCACCAACATGCTGCAGGGCCAGCGCGACCTCGGAATCGTCGGCCGCATGCTGCTGTCGGAGCTGGCGCCGCTGGTGAATGCGCAGAACGGCGTGATCTATCTCGTCGAGAACGAGGAGCGGCCGCGCCTCAAGCTGCTATCCGCCTACGCCGACCACGGCAAGGACGGCCATCCCCAGGTGCTGGACATCGGGCAGGGCCTGATCGGCCAGTGCGCGGCCGACGGGCGGCGCATGCTCATCAGCCAGATGCCGGCCAACGTCGTGCCGATCTCGTCGGGCCTGTTCAAGGCGCTGCCGAAGAACGACATCGTGCTGCCGGTGCTGTTCGAGGGCGAGGTGAAGGCGGTGATCGAGCTGGCCTCGGTCAGCGCGTTCACCGACCTGCAGACCTCCTTCCTCGATCAGCTGACTGCCAGCATCGGCATCGTGCTGAACTCGATCGAAGCGACGATGCAGACCGAAGGCCTGCTGACCCAGTCCCAGAAGCTGGCCGCCGAGCTGCAGGCGCAGCAGCGCGAGCTGCAGCAGACCAACGAGCAGCTGGAGCAGAAGGCCCAGCAGCTGGCGGAGCGCAACGTCGAAGTGGAGCGCAAGAACCAGGAGATCGACCAGGCCCGCCGCGCGGTGGAAGAGAAGGCCGCGGAGCTGGCGCTGACCTCGAAATACAAGTCCGAGTTCCTGGCCAACATGTCGCACGAGCTGCGCACGCCCCTGAACAGCATCCTGATCCTGGGCCAGCAGCTGGCCGACAATCCGGACGGCAACCTCTCGCCCAAGCAGGTCGAGTTCTCGCGCACCATCCATGGCGCCGGCACCGACCTGCTCAATCTCATCACCGACATCCTGGACCTGTCCAAGATCGAGTCCGGCACGGTATCGGTCGAGGCCGAGGAGGTGTTCTTCAGCAACCTCGTCGACATGATGGCGCGGCCGTTCCGCCACGAGGCCGACAACCGCAAGCTCACCTTCGAGACCCAGATCGATCCGCGCCTCGATCGCAGCATGATCACCGATTCCAAGCGCCTGCAGCAGATCCTGAAGAACCTGCTGTCCAACGCCTTCAAGTTCACGGAGCACGGCGGCGTCAAGCTGACGATCTCCGAGGTCTCGGGCGGCTGGACGCCGGATCATCCGGCGCTGCGCCACGCGCCATCGGTGGTTTCGTTCGAGGTCTCCGACACCGGCATCGGCATCATGCCGGAGAAGCAGAAGATCATCTTCGAAGCCTTCCAGCAGGCGGATTCGAGCACCAGCCGGAAGTACGGCGGTACCGGTCTCGGCCTCGCCATCAGCCGCGAGCTGTCCAACCTGCTGGGCGGCGAGATCCAGCTGCGCAGCGTGCCCGGCCAGGGCAGCACCTTTACGCTCTACCTGCCGCTCAAGTATGTCGGCCCGGCGGCGGAGCAGAGAACTCCGCCCGCGACCGTGGGCAATGGCTCGATGGTGCTCGCCATCGCCCGCGCTCCGGAGCTGCCGACCGAGCAGCTGCCCGATGACCGCGGCAACATCCAGCCCGAGGATCGCAGCCTGCTGATCGTGGAGGACGACCCGCATTACGCGCGGATCATCGCCGATCTTGCCCGCGATTCCGGCCTAAAGGTCCTGATCGCGCATCGTGGCGCGGATGCCCTGAGCCTGGCGCGCGAGTTCCGGCCGAGCGCGGTCTCGCTCGACGTCTTCCTGCCCGACATGCTGGGCTGGACCATCCTCAGCCAGCTGAAGCAGGACCCCGCGACGCGGCACATTCCCGTCCAGATCGTGACGCTGGACGAGGACCGCCAGCATGGTCTGGCCCGGGGCGCCTTCGGGTTCGTGACCAAGCCATCCAGCCGCGAAGGCCTGGCCGAGGTGATGTCGCGGATCGGCGAGTTCATCGCACCGCGGCGAAAGCGGCTGCTGATCGTCGAGGACAACGCGGCGGAGCGGCTCAGCATCACCGAGCTGCTGGGCCACGAGGACATCGACATGGTCGCGGTCGAGACCGGCACCGAGGCGCTGGAACGGCTGCGGTCGGAGCAGATCGACTGCATCGTGCTGGACCTGCGGCTGCCGGACATGTCGGGCTTCGACGTGCTGGATCAGCTGCGCGCGGAGGCCAGCCTGTCGGACATCCCGGTGGTCGTCTTCACCGGCCGCGAGCTGTCGCCCGAGGAGGATGCGCAGCTGCACACGATGGCGCGCAGCGTGGTGGTGAAGGGCGTCGAATCGCCCGAGCGCCTGCTGGACGAGACCGCCTTGTTCCTGCATCGCGTGGTGAAGGACCTGCCGCCCGAGAAGCAGCGCATGCTGGAGCGGCTCTACAGCTCGGACGAGGATCTCCTGGGCAAGACCGTGCTGCTGGTCGACGACGACGCCCGCAACATCTTCGCGCTCAGTTCCGTGCTCGAGCGGCGCGGCATGAAGGTGCTGACGGCGACCACCGGCAACGAAGCGATCTCGCTGCTGGATTCGACGCCGGCGGTCGCGATCGTGCTGATGGACATCATGATGCCGGAGATGGACGGCTACCAGACGATGCAGGTGATCCGCGGCAATCCGGAATTCCGCCGCCTGCCGATTGTCGCGCTGACCGCCAAGGCCATGAAGGGCGATCGCGAGAAATGCCTTGAAGCCGGCGCGTCGGACTATCTGGCCAAGCCGGTCAATACGGAGCAGTTGCTTTCGGTCCTGAGGATGTGGCTGCACCGCTAGGAATCATGGGGATGAACGCGAACGAGCCGGTAAACATTCTTCTGGTCGACGATCAGCCAGCGAAGCTGCTGAGCTACGAGGTGATGCTGCGCGATCTGGGCGAGACCCTGATCAAGGCCTCCTCGGGCCGGCAGGCGCTGGAGCAGATCCTGAGGAACGATATCGCCGTGGTGCTGATCGACGTGGTGATGCCGGACCTCAACGGGTTCGAGCTGGCCGCCATGATCCGCGACCACCCCCGGTTCCACACGCTGTCCATCATCTTCGTGTCGGCGGTGTCGGTCACCGAGCTGGACCGGCTCAAGGGGTATCAGTACGGAGCAGTCGACTACATCTCGGTGCCGGTGGTGCCGGACCTGCTGCGCGCCAAGGTCAAGGTGTTCGCGGAGCTGTACCGAAAGAACCGGGAGCTTGAGCGCCTGAATGCCGAGTTGGAGCGCCGTGTGGAGGAACGCACCGCCGACCTGGCCGAAGCCAACGCAAGGCTGGAGCAGCGCGTCGAGGAGCGGACGCGCGAGCGCGAAGCCGCGCTCGCCCAGGTCCATGAGATGCAGAAGATGGAGAGCCTCGGCCAGCTGACCGGCGGGCTGGCGCACGACTTCAACAACCTGCTGATGGGCATCATCGGCAGCCTCGACTATCTGGCCAAGCAGCCGTTGAGCGACCCCAAGGCGAAACACTTCCTGACCGCCGCGCGCGAAAGCGCCGACCGCGGTGCCGCATTGACCAAGCGGCTGCTGGCATTCGCCCGGCGGCAGGAGCTGCGGCCCGAACCGGTCGACGTGCGCCACCTGTCCGAAAGCATGGCCGAGATGCTGCAGCGGTCCATCGGCCCCACGATCCAGATCGAGATGGATTTCGACCGGGATCTGGCGCTGATCTCGGTCGATCCGAACCAGCTTGAGCTCGCGATCCTCAATCTCGCGCTCAATGCGCGCGATGCGATGCCCGATGGCGGGCGACTGCGCATCGCGGCGCAACGGGAGACCGGCGCGACCGGACTGCCGTCGCTGGAGGACGGCGACTATGTGCGCATGACGGTGACCGATACCGGCGCCGGCATGGATGAGGCGACGCTGAAGCGGTGCAGCGAGCCGTTCTTCACGACCAAGGAGGTCGGGCGCGGCACCGGTCTCGGACTGTCATCGGTCCTGGGGCTCGCGGTCCAGTCCGGCGGCGGGATGCGCATCGCCAGCGAGCTGGGGAAGGGGACGAAGGTGGAATTGTGGTTCCCGGTTGCGGCCGGCGTCGTGCGCACCGAGCGCGCCGCGGCGGAACCGGCGCAAAACGGAGCGATGCCGCACTATCGCGTGCTGGTGGTCGATGACGAGCCGTTGGTGGCGCTGCTCACCGCCTCCATGCTGGAGGACCTCGGCCACGCCAGCCAGGTGGTGCCGTCGGGCATGTCGGCTCTTAACGTCCTTCGGTCCGACCGGACGATCGACGCGGTCATCACGGACTACGCCATGCCCGACATGACCGGCGCCGAACTTGCCGTCCAGATCAGCCGCTTGCGGCCCGAGCTGCCGGTCATCCTGGCGACCGGCTACGCCGACTTCCCGAACAGCACGGCGCAGAGCCTGCCGCGCCTGTCGAAGCCGTTCGGCTCGCACGAGCTCGCTTCGATCCTGACCACGCTCAATCAGCGATCAATAGCGAGCTGAATCGTCGGCAGTCCTCGACGCGTTGTCACTGGTCCGACTACCAAAACGATCATATGATCGCGGCTCCGGATCGCACCAGTCCGCGGGGGGAGGGGCATGGCGGTTTCCGTCTATTTCGCGACCAATCGCAATCCGATCAGCGGCCCGGTGCCGAATAACTTCGGCACCGACTTCCATCCGTCGGGCGAGGTCACCTTCGGTCGCGCGACCTTGCAGTCGGTCGCGGATGAAAGCGAGGTCGGCAACTCGAACGTTGCCATCGACGCGCTGAATGCCGGCGAGTTCTCGCCCGCGCTTCGGCAGGCGATCATCGACGGCGAAGACCACCTCCTGATCACCCTCCACGGCTTCGACTATCGCTTCCGCGAGGCGATGATGCGCGCGGGCTGTCTTGGCGCCTGGTTCGGCAAGGGAAGGCCGGCCGTCGCCTCGACCATCGTGGCGTTCACCTGGCCCTCGCTCGGCAGCCTCAGCCTCGATGCCTACAAGAAGGACTACCAGAGCGCCGGCAGCTCCGGCGGCGCGTTCCGCAGGTTCCTGCTGGCGCTGATGCCGGTGCTCGCCGCCTATCGCAACGCCGGCGCCAACCGGCGCGTGACCTTGATGGCGCACAGCATGGGCAACCATTTCCTGCATGCCGGCCTGCGGGCGGCAGTCGGCACCGCGCCCGGGCAGATCGCGCCGAACGCGCTCGCCGAGATGGTCGATCAGGTGGTGCTGGCCGCAGCGGACGAGGATGCCGACGCGCTGTCCAGCGGTGTCGGCCTGTCCTCGCTGGTCGGCGCGGTGAAGTCGATGGCGATCTACTACAACAACCAGGACATTCCGCTGAATGCGTTCAGCCGGCCGACCCACGGCACCGGGCGGCTCGGCATCGACGGCGCACCCGACAAGCTCAGCTTCGTCGGGCGCAACATCGCCTTCATCAATTGTTCCGCCGCCAATCCGAAGCTCAAGAACGGCGAGCGGATGGATCCCCAGTGGCATCAGTACTACCGCTTGATCCCGGAGGTCCGGAACGATCTCTGCGGCGTGATGCTGGGCAAGACGCAGTTCCCGCACCGGGTCCATCGCGCCGCCGGAAACTACTATCGACTGAACCTGAAGCGCCCATAGGTCCGGCGCCGCGACAGGAGGGGACCATGGTGAAGGAATCGGACGTCCGTTGGTTCAAGCGCGAGTTCGCGGCCAGGATCGCCGCCGCAGTCGAGGGAACGCCGCTCACCGTCGACCACGTGACGGCGATCGCCTTGCAGGAGACCGGCTACATCTGGGCGCGGCTGCAGCGCGCCGGCATCCCGACCGCGAGGATCCTGGAGCTGTGCGTCGGCGATACGATCGATGACACCGGCGGCCGGTCGGCGTTTCCAAGGAACAAGGCAGCGCTGCTCGCGGAGGCCAGGGGCCAGGAGATGTTCGACATTGCCCGCAAGGCGCTGGTCGACATCGCCGAACATATGAACGACTACAAGGGAGCCGCCGGCAAGCCGCACAAGTTCTGCCGCGGCTACGGCATCTTCCAGTACGATCTCCAGTTCTTCCGGAAGGAGCCGGAATACTTTCTCGAGCGAAAATATGCGGATTTTGACGCGGCCCTCGCGCGCTGCGTCACCGAGCTGAAGCGCGGATTGAAGGTGACGGGATACACGGACAAGGCGTCATTGACCGACGAGGAAGCGGCGCATGTCGCGATCGCCTACAACACCGGTCGTTTCAATCGTGCCAAGGGCCTGAAGCAGGGCCACAAGAACGCCGACGGCAAGTTTTACGGCGAGATGTACCTGGACTATTTGAAGCTGGCGCACAGGGCGCCTTGAACGACACCTGAGGCGCCAGAGCGGCGCTCAGTTGCCCATCGCCAGGGTCGGGTCGATCTTCAGGACAAGGCAGTCGGTGCGCTTGGCCTTGAGGTTGCGGCAGGCGGTCTGCGCGTCTGCCTTGCTGAGGCCGGCCACGCGCGCGCGATAAAGCTTGCTGCCGTTGTTCATCTTCTGGGTATCGATGATGATGCGCGCCTCGGCGAGCAGCTGGGGTTCCGCCTTGGTCGCAGTCTGCGCCGCCTTCTGCGCGGCGTTGTATTTGGAATAGGCGCCGACCTGGATGCCGTAGTTCCCCTCCGCCTTCCACACCACCGTGGTGGCCTGGGAGTCCGGCACGAACGGTTGGGCTTCGGCGACCTCGAAGACCTTCGGGCTGGTGCCCGGCTTCAGCACCGGCGTGGCGAGCGCGATTGCGGCGACCGCCGGCTTCGGCTCCGGCCGCGTGCCGGGCTTCAGGAGCGGGGCCAAGCCCTTGAGGCCGGCGAGCTTCAGGGCGCTTACGGGCGGGTCACCCGCGTCGACCGAGGCGGCCTGGGCCGGCTTGATCAGGATGTTCGCGATCACATCCTCGACCACGGATTCAGCAGCCGTGTCGGCCGGAGCGGATGCAGCGGCCTTGACCGTTCCGCCCTGCGGCGCCTTGACAGCGATCAGCGTGCCGGTGCCGCGCTTGCTCTTGAAGCCGCTGGTCAGCAGGTCGGCAACTTGGCGGTCGCGCTTCGAGGGGCTGGTGCCGCCGAGCACGACGACCACCAAGCGGCGGCCGTCACGCTCGGCCGAGCTCGCCAGGTTGAAGCCGGAGGCGCGGATATAGCCGGTCTTGATGCCGTCATAGCCCTTGAAGGACTTCAGCAACTTGTTGTGGCCGCGATAGGTGACGCCGCGGTACTTGAAGCTGGTGCGCTTGAAGTAGCCGTAATACTGCGGAAAGTCGCGGATCAGCGCCACCGACAGCGTTGCCATGTCGCGCGCCGTCGTCCGCTGCTTGGAATCGGGCAGGCCGTTGGCATTGCGGAAGGTGGTCCGCGTCATGCCCAGCATCTGCGCCTTGTTGGTCATCAGGCGCGCGAACCCGGCCTCGGTGCCGCCGAGATGCTCGGCGATCGCGGTGGCGGCATCGTTGGCGGAGCGGACCACCAGCGCCAGGATGGCGGTCTCGACCGAAATCCGGTCGCCGCCGTCGACGTTGAGATTGGTGGCCGACTGGCCGGCGGCATAGCGGGAGAACGTGATCGTGTCGGTCAGCTTCACGCGGCCGTCCTGCATCGCCTCGAACAGCAAATACAGGGTCATCATCTTGGTGAGGGAAGCGGGGTAGGTCGAGGTATTGGCGTTCGATGCCGACAGCACTTCGCCGGTCGCGGCATCGACCACGATGCTGGCCTGCACCGGGCGCGCATCGGCCGACTGGACGCCCAGAATCGCCACCGTCAGAATCGACAGCGCAAACGCGAACGTGATCCGGAACAGGGACAAACTGCCGCGTCGTGCCTTGACCGCGATTTGGGACGCCATCAACACTTCCCCTCAAGCCGACCGACGCGGCGCAATCTGTTAACGGATGATACGAATCCGACTGAATCCTGTCTATACCAAGATGTTGGTTTATGGCCCCTTAACGCAAAAATGAGTCAATCATTCCACGGATATGTGGCAGATGCTGAGAGTCCTGGTCAAAGT
>DATFDU010000490.1:0-14789 GCA_035251915.1 Dongiaceae bacterium
CTTCGCCGCCGACCGCGCATCCCTGCTTCTACGGCATCGACACGCCGGAGCGGAAGAAGCTGCTGGCCGCCAACTACAGCATCGAGGAGATGCGCGACTTCATCGGCGCAGATTCGCTTGCCTTCATCTCGATCGACGGGCTCTATCGCGCCATGGGCCTGATCGGCCGCGACAACAAGCGGCCGCAATTCTGCGATGCCTGCTTCACCGGCGACTATCCGACCGCCCTCACCGACCAGGAAGGCGGCATGGTCCAGACCCAGCTTTCGCTGCTGGCCCAGCCGGCATGAGCGAAGCGACTGGAGCGCTTTCCGGCCGCATCTGCCTTGTGACCGGAGCCAGCCGCGGCATCGGCCGCGCCATCGCCGTCCGCTACGCCAAGGAAGGCGCCGACCTCATCCTCACCGCCCGCACCGTCGGCGCGCTCGAAGAGCTGGATGACGAGATCCGCGCCATCAACGGCAAGACCTCGCTGCTGGTGCCGATGGACCTGCGCAACTTCGACACCATCGACCAGCTCGGCGCCGGGCTCTACGAGCGCTATGGCAAGGTCGACGTGCTGGTCGGCAACGCCGGCGTGCTCGGCACCATGACGCCGCTCGCCCATCTCGAGCCGAAGACCTGGCAGGAGGTGATCGATGTCAACCTCACCGCCAACTGGCGCCTGATCCGCAGCATCGATCCGCTGCTGCGCCAATCGGCTGCCGGCCGCGCCATCTTCGTCTCCAGCGGCGTCGCCCGCGAGGTGCGCGCCTATTGGGGCGCCTATGCCGTCTCGAAGGCCGCGCTCGAGATGCTGGTCGGCATCTATGCCAAGGAGATCCAGCAGAGCACCGTGCGCGCCAACATCGTCGACCCCGGCCGCACCCGCACCCGCATGCGCGCCGCCGCCTATCCCGGCGAGGACCCGATGACCCTGCGCACGCCGGACGAGATCATGGAGCCGTTCGTGCGCCTGGCGCGGGCGGACTATGCTGGCAATGGGGACGTGGTGAAGGCGTATTAGCTGCCATGGCTGGCGAGCGGCGCAAGCGTCCGAGCAAGATTGAGCATTGTTGCGAACGCATGGCATTTGATCTCAACAATGCGGACAGCATCCGGACCGGTTCGACTGCGCCGACATGTTGATGCATCAATCGAGGGACGGAAGCTACGGGCTGATTGTCCATGACGGAGGCAAATCGGTTGTCACGATTGCGTTCTGCCCGTGGTGCGGAACAAAGTTGCCTTCTCATCGTTCTCGCGTTCTGAAGCTTTGAGGCCGGCAAATCGGCCATCCCGCTGGTGATGTCGGGCGGCTCGCTTCTAGTGGCCCGATTTTACCCTCGCTTGCAATCCCGAGCGAACCAGGCAGACTTAACCCTTTCGTGCAGGGGGCATCATGGACAATACGATCCTGATCGCCGTCATCGCGGCGACGCTCATCGCTTTGACCGTTGGTGTGTGGCGGCTGGCTGGTCAGCTGGTCAGATGCTGCGCCAAGAACGATTCGGCGATTCGCGGCTGGTTGTTCCCGGTGGTCCCGATCCTGTACCGTGAAGGGAGCGGCGAGGCGGGTATTCTTGCCAGGCTTGGAAACTTCGGGCGGACGCCGTGTATCCTAAAGGAATCGTATCTGGAACACCGTGCATCCGAACCGTCGAGCGGCCAGGCAACGTACCAGGGCGGCCGGCTACTGCCGCATGACTTGGCGTTCGATGTCAACGCGCAGGAGGTGACCCTTGCCGCGCCGGCATTCGCAATTGACGGGAAGAACACCTCATATGTCGTTGGCTATTTCCGCTACCTCGACGTGTTTGGAGCGTCGCACATGACGCGCTATTGCTATCGCATCGAGGTTGCGGCCGGAAAAATCGAGCGTGCGGGCAGCGCAGCGTGGAACGCCTTCGACTAGCTGGCTGCTGACGTCTGCCGGCCGCAGCACGCCGGACACTGGAGATGAGAGCACAGGGAGGAGCAAAGCCATGACAGCCCGGCCACCCCGCCCCGACTTCATCCGCCACTGGACCGCGCTCGAAGGTCCTGACGATGCCCACTACCCGAACAGCGACGAGCTCTTGAGCATTGGCGCGCCGCTGGCGCGCGCGCTCGGCCTCACCAAGCTCGGCATCCATCACGATCGCCTGCTGCCCGGCCGGCGCACCTCCTATCCGCATGCCGAGAGCATGGAGGAGGAGTTCGTGTATGTGCTCGACGGCGCGCCGGATGTCTGGATCGACGGGCACCTGCACCGCCTTAGGCCGGGCGACGCGGTCGGCTTTCCGGCCGGCACCGGGATCTGCCACACCTTCCTCAACAACACCGGCGACGTGGTGCGCCTGCTGGTGATCGGCGAGGCCGCGCGCGCCGACAACAAGGTCTACTACCCCTGCAATCCGGAGATGATGCCGCTGCGCAAGGACTGGTGGCAGGACGTTCCGCACCGTCCGAAAGGCCCGCATCACGGCAGGCCGGGCGAGCGCACGACCGGGCCGACGATGACGGAGCATCGGCCTGATTGCATCGTCCAGGTCCGCGACCATGAGGGCGAGCCGGAATGCTCTTACTACGACGACCCCGAAAGGATGAAGGTCAACGTCGACCTCTCCACCCACTTCGGCCTGACCCGCATCGGCATCCATCATCAGCGCCTGCTGCCTGGACACCGCACCTGCTACCCGCACGCCGAGAGCAAGGAAGAGGAGTTCGTGTTCGTGCTGGAAGGCGAATGCGACGCCTGGATCGACGGCTGGCTGCACCGCGTCACCGAGGGCGAGGCCATCGCCTTCCCGGCCGGCACCGGGATCGCGCATAACTTCATCAACAACGGCACGGTTGACGCGCGCCTGATGGTGATCGGCCAGCGCGACGTCGCCGGCAACCAGCTGTATTACCCGCGCCACCTGCACAAACGCGCGCGCTGGGGCGACGATTGGTGGACGGACGCGCCGCAGCGTCCGCTGGGGCCGCACGACGGGTTGCCGGACCGGCTCCGCTAGATCGTCGCTAGGCCCGCCAGTTCGCGCGTTCGAGGTGAAACCAGTCGAGCCAGGGCTCCGCCACGCCTTGCCGGAACGCATCGCGGACGCGCCGTTCGGTCTGCGCGCGATCGAGTGAATCGAACTCAGCGCGCCCGCGCGCGGCATCGCAGAATAGCTGTTCCACCGCTGCCAGGTCCGCAAGTTTGAGCGACGCGATCTGGCCACCCTTGTACGGCGCCTCGAACAGCAGCGTCCCGGCATCGTGCGTGCGGCCGTGGCCGAGGCGCCAGATCTCGTATTCCAGCACGTCACGCGCCAGCGCCAGGTCACGCAGGAAATTCTTCATCGCCATGGTGCCGCGCCTGATCATGCCGAGCTTGCCGGCGATCGCCGCCGACGCAGGATTGAGGCGGCCGAAGATGACGGCGGAGACGCCTTGATGCGGCGTCTCGGCAAGCAGCCAGTCGATCGCCGCGCGCACCATCTCCTGCGCCAGGCCGCCGCCCCAATAGCGCGGCGCGAGGCCATACAGGATCTCCGGATCCTCGCCGATGTCCGGCGCGGCAAAGCCACACCGGCCGAGGAGCACATTGTCCGCGCGCGACCGCACCGCCCACACGCCATAGCCGCGCTCGCCCCAGCTCGCATTGTGCCAGCCGACGCGATGCCTGGCGCTGGCGCGGCATTTCTCTGGCGTGGAGCCATTGGCGGTGATGGTCTTGGCGACGTCCGGCTCGGCCAGGATCGCCGCCAGCGCGCCGATATCGGCCTCGCTGAAGGCGTCCAACCGCAGGCGTTCGGTCGTGATGATCGGTATGGTGGTCACGAGCGTGCTCCGCACATTGATGCACAGCTTCTGCACGCTCCGCCGCCCGGCGGCTGTGGCCTATATCACAGCCGGCGATCCGTACGGCCGACCGGTCAGATCGCCGTCCTCCGCGACAAAATGTCAGGTCCCTCGTTCTTCTTGCCGGCAGGCTTCTCCGGCCGGCGGATGCGCAGGTGGTTGTGGACATCCACCACGCCCGGCACGCTGTCGGCGCAATCCTCCGCCAGGCGCTTCTCGGCGCGGTTCTCCACAATGCCGTCCAGCGTCACTTCGCCGTTGTCGACCGAGACGGTGATCTCCGTCCCATCCACGTACCAATCGTCGGTCAGGCACGCGCTCACCTCGTTCCAGATGCGCGTATCCTCTTCGCCCAGAGCCTGCATGTCGTCGGCGCGGCGCGGACCGCGGCCACGCTGGCCGCCGCGCGCCTGACGGAACCGGCGGCCGAGCTGATCAAGGCGTCGGCGCAACGCGTCCATGCGCGATTCCCGCTGCTCCTCGCCTTCCATGTTGGATGCAACGTCATCGGCGATGCCGCTGATCCAGCGCTGGTACCAGTCATTTTCATCTTTGCGGGCCATGTTCGCCTCCGAATTCTGAGCGCCTCGCTGCGCCTCAGATCGGAGAACCCGTTGGCCGGGCTTGAGGTTCCGGCAGGCTATTCCTTGTCCGCGAACGGATTGTCCGTGCGCTTGAGCTGCAGGCGGATCGGCGTACCCTTGAGATCGAAGCGTTCGCGGATGCCGTTGACGAGGTAGCGCGCATAGGCATCCGGCAGGTCGTCGGCCTTCGCCGCGAACAGGGCGAAGGTCGGCGGCCGGGTCTTGATCTGGGTCATGTAGCGCAGCTTGATGCGCCGGCCGCGCACCAGCGGCGGCGGGTGCGCCGCCAGCGCGGCTTCCAGGTGGCGGTTGAGCTGCGCGGTCGGCACCCGCTTGTTCCACTCGCCGTAGATCTTGAACACCGCCGACATCAGCCTGTCGAGGTTGCGGCCGGAGCGCGCCGACAAAGTGACGATCGGGATACCGGTCACCTGCGGCAGGGACTTCTCCACCCGTTCCTTCAGCTTCTTCAGCGCCTCGTTCTTGTCCTCGATCGCGTCCCATTTGTTGGCGGCGATGATGAGGGCGCGGCCCTCCTCGATCACGTGGCGCGCGATGGTCAGGTCCTGCTTCTCCAGCATGTCGTTGGCATCGAGCACCAGCACCACGACGTGGGCATAGCGCACCGCGCGATCTGTATCGGCGCCGGACAGGCGCTCCAGCTTCTCCACCACGCGCGCGCGGCGGCGCAGGCCCGCGGTGTCGATCAGGCGGATCGGCGTTCCCTTCCAGTCCCAATCCACCGCGATAGCGTCGCGCGTGATGCCCGCCTCCGGCCCGGTCAGCAGCCGGTCCTCGCCCAGCAGCGCATTGGCCAGGGTCGACTTGCCGACATTCGGGCGGCCGACGATGGCGAGCTGCAGCACCTTCGGCGCTTCCGCTTCGTCGTCGGGCAGCCCTTCCAGCTCGGCATCGGGATCGAGTTCCGTGTCTTGAAGCTGCGCCTCCTTGCGATCCGCCACGTCGCGCAGGACGTCATAGAGCTCGCCCATGCCCTCGCCATGCTCGGCGGAGATCGGAATCGGCGCGCCGAGGCCGAGGCGGAAGGCCTCGTTCAAGCCCGCCTCCGCCGCCCTGCTCTCGCACTTGTTGGCGACCAGCAGGATGGGCGTCCTGGTCTTGCGCAGGCGCTTGGCGAAATGCTGGTCGAGCGGCGTGATGCCGGCGCGCGCGTCGAACAGCAGCAGCGCGACGTCGGCCTGGCGGATCGCCTCCTCGGTCTGCTCGCGCATGCGGGCCTCGAGCGATTGGTCGAACACGTCCTCGAGCCCGGCGGTGTCGACGACGGTGAAATCGAGATCGCCGAGATGGCCGGCGCCGAAGCGCCGGTCGCGCGTCACGCCCGGCTGGTCGTCCACCAGCGCAAGCTTCTTGCCGACCAGGCGGTTGAACAGGGTCGACTTGCCGACATTGGGCCGGCCGACGATGGCGACGGTGAAGGCCATGGCTGTCCTATTTGAGCGCGATCAGGCGCGCATCGTCGGACAGGATATAGATCGTCTCGTTGGCGACCACCGGCGGCAGATGCGAGGAATCGGGCAGATCCTGCTTGCCGGTGACGCTGCCGTCATAGGGCGACAGCGCGATCGCGAGGCCGCTTGATCCGGTCACCAGCAGCCGGTCGCTGACCAGCACCGGCCCGGACCAGTAGATGCGGTCTTCCTTTTCCACCGCGTCCTCGAACTGCGGCAAGGCGGTGATCCACTTGATGCGGCCGTCGGCGCGCTGCAGGCAGACCACTTCGCTGTCGTTGGTGAGGACGAAGATGAAATCGCCGGCGACCCACGGCATCTGCGTGCCGCCGAGGCCGTTGTCCCAGACGCGCCCGCCACGCTCCTTGTCGATGGCGGCCATCACGCCGCCATTGCCGATCGCGACCACGAAGTCGCGGTCGATCACCGGCCGGCCGCGGATGTCCGTCAGGGTCGCGATGGCATTGCCGCGCGCGCCGCCGGCCAGCGATTCGCTCCACAGCGAGCGGCCGTCGGCCACGTCGAAGGCCAGCAGTTCGCCGGACGTATAGGCGGCGATCACGATGTTGCCGTCGACCGCCGGCGTGCTGCCGCCGAGCAGGCCGGCCGCTTCCTCGACGCCGGCGTTCGACCACAGCTTGCGCCCGTCATCCAGCGCATAGACCACCAGCTGGTTGTCGATGGTGATGACGAACACGCGGCCGTCGCTGACCGCCGGCGCGGCGCGCATCGGGGCCGGCGCCGGCGCTTCCCACTTGACCTCGCCGGTCTTGGCGTCGAGCAGGAAGACCCTGGCGAACGGCGTCGAGATGACGACGCCCTGCTCCGACCACGCGATGCCGCCGCCGAACAGGTCGTCGTCCTCGTCGTCCGGGGTCAGGTCCTGGCGCCACACCTGGCTGCCGCTGGCGGCGTCGTGCGCGCTCACCACCGAATCCGCATCCATCGCATAGACGATGCCGTCGGCCACCACCGGCTCCGCCAGCAGGCGGTTGTCGTCGCTGGCCGAGGCGCCGATATCGGCCGACCAGACCTGCTGCAGCGCGCCGGAGCTGGCGCTCAGATGGTACATCGCATGGGTCTGGTTGCCGCCGGACTGCGCCCAGGCCTTGTTGGCATAGGGCTCGGACAGGATGACGTCGGTGCCCGCGAGCTCGGGATCGACATCCAGCTGCCGGTTGAGCTGGAGCGCGGACACGCGGTCGCCGGGCAGCGGCGGCTTCTCGTCCTCGCCGAACCAGCTGCAGCCGGACAGCAACACGGTCGCACTCAGCGCCAGGGCCGATGCGGCGCGCCGGCACCGGCTGCGCGAGATTCCCCGAAGTCCGCTCATCACGTCCCCCACGCCATCAGTTCCCCAGCCGATCGAGCATCTGATCGGCCCGCTGCGCGAAACCCGAACCCGGTGCGGCTTCCGTCTCCGCCGTCTTTTTCAGGGTCTCGAACGTCGTCTTGGCTCTTGCGGTGTCGCCGGCGGCCACCGCGGCAAGGCCGGTGATCTCCAGCGCCGACAGGCGATAGGCCTCGCCCTCCTTGGTCAGGTCCTTGACCAGGTCGGCCGCCGCCTCCGGCTTGCCGACGTCCAGCTCGAGCAGCGCCGCCTGGATCAGCGCAAGGTCGCGCAGCGCCTTGTCGGCGTCGCCGTCGCTGGCGATCTCGCCCAGGATGCCGCGCGCCTTGGTCTTGTCTCCGCCCTCGATCGCAGTCTCGGCCAGGCGAAAGCGCGCCAGGATGCCATAGATGCCGCCTTCCGCCGCGATCTTGCCGAGCGCCGCCTCGCGCGCCTTGACGTCGCTGGTCGAGGCCGCGCTCAGGAAATCCGATGATGCCTGCATCTGCTGGTTGGTCGCGTATTTGGTCCAGAGCCAGTGGGCCGCCACCGCCAGCACCAGCAGCAATGCCGCGCCGACGAGGTAGCTGCCGTATTTCTTCCAGATCGCGGCCGCCTGGTCGCGCCGAAGGTCCTCTTCGACCTCGTGGAAAATGTCCGCCACTCGATGTCTCCGCTGTCCCGCTCCGCTCCCTGGCCGTCGCTTCGTGTCGTCGACGTGCGCAACCCACGGGATCGATTAACAAAATCGGGCCGTAACATAGCGGCTGACCCCAGCGATGGCAAACCATCTCCCAAGCCTCTTTGCCGGGCTTTTTGCCGCGCTTGATCGGTTGGAACGGTTCTTGCTGAAGATGGGCAGGACAGATTGGAAAGCTGACACCCATGCCCATTCGGGACATCTTCCGGCGGCCTTTCCGGCGACCACTGGCGCCCTTTATCGGCCTCACCTTGCTGGCCGTGCTGACCGGCTGCGAAGCCATCGCCTTGACCCCTGCCATCGCGGTTTATGGCGCGGTGGAAGGCGTTGCCTTGAACCAGACCGGCAAGCTGGCATCGGACCACGCGGCCTCCGCCATCACCGGCCAGGACTGCAGCTTCCTGCGCTACAAGGACACCGGCAATTATTGCCGGAGCGCGGCAGAAATTGCCGCCCAGGAGGCGATCGAGCGCCGCGACCTCAGCGCCTATTGCTACCGCCGGCTCGGCGGCGTCGCCTGCTACGACACCCCCGATCCGACCGCCACCGACGAGATCCGCGTCAACTAATCGATCTGGACGAAGGCGCCGGTTTGCGGTGAAACTTTTGACGACGAGCGGCGTTTGCCCGAGTCGAAAGGAGCCGTCGGAGGCGCAATGAACCTTGTGCAGGAGCAATGTCGCAGCCGGTCCTGCTGAGCGACTACCGGCCTCGTGCCGGCAAGGTCTTTTTCGACCGCGCCGATCTCATGCGGATTCTCTCCGTCTATAGCCGACAGGTCTCCCGCGGGCTGTGGCGCGACTACGCGATCGACCATCGCAGCAACATGGCGGTGTTCTCGATCTACCGCCGTTCCCAGGAGCAGCCACTGTTCGTCATCACCAAGGTCCAGCTGCGCGGCGACCGGGATCCCAAATACGTCCTGCAGTCCCGGGGCGGGCAGCTCGCCTCCAGCCGGGCCCTCAAGGACATCCTCGATGTGCTGAACAGGCAGCTGATTGCAGTTAACTAAAGCCCAGAAATCGCCTCAATCAGCGTTTACCGTTCCGCATCTGTCCCAGATATTGCGGATAAATGGCGTCTATCCACAACATTTTGAGAAATCCCGCTTGCCACTCAAGGTCTTGTGGTGGGAAGATCATGACATATCAACATCTCGGGGCAATCTGCGGACTTCGGAGGCGTATATGGAATGGACCGAACAACGGATTGAGATGCTGCGGCGGCTTTGGGGGCAGGGCCAGACGGCTAGTCAAATTGCGGTAGCCCTCGGCGGGGTTACGCGGAATGCGGTTATCGGCAAGGCCCACCGCCTCGGCCTCACCGGCCGCCCGTCGCCGATCAAGCGCGACGCCAACGGCACCGCGGCGCCGAAGCGCCGCCCGGTCCCGCGCCGCGCCCTGCAGCCGCAGCCGAGGCCGATGATGTCGTCGATGCAGCGCGCTATGTCGGCACCGCCACAGGATGCGACCTCGGTCGCAAACCCGCCGCCGGCGCCGCGCGAGCAGCCGCGCAACTATCCGCCGGCGCGCGCCCATGGCGGCACCAAGAGCTGCTCCTGGCCGATGGGCGACCCGAAGCAGGCCGGTTTCCACTTCTGCGGCGCGCCGTCGGAACCCGGCCGCCCCTATTGCGCCAACCACTGCCACCAGGCGTATCAGCGGAAGTCGGAAGCGGCGTAGCCGATCGCCGCATTTCGGGGGAGAGCGGCCGGACCCGAGGGGGTGCCCGGCCGCATTTTTTTGAAGCACGCCAATGAAGAGCGCCAAGCGCAGCAAGATCGAAGTGCGGGCCGCCGAGTTCTCGGACGCCGAGGCGCTCACGCGCATCTTCGCCGATCGCAATGCCTATGCGCAGACCCTGCAGCTGCCGCTCCAGAGCATCGAGGTCTGGCGCAGGCGCCTCACGCACAACGACGACACGCAACATACACTGGTCGCGACCGTCGCCGGCGACGTGGTCGGCAATCTTGGCCTGACGCGCTTCACGCGCCCGCGCCGCGCGCATGTCGGAGAGATCGGCATGGCCGTGCGCGACGACTGGCATGGCAAGGGCGTCGGCTCGGTCTTGATGGAAGCGGCGCTGGATCTTGCCGACAACTGGCTCGGCCTGCGCCGGATCGAGCTGCACGTCCACGCCGACAACGAACGCGCGATCGCGCTCTATCGCAAATTCGGCTTCGAGGTCGAAGGCACCCACCGCGCCTACGCCATCCGCGACGGCGTCTACGTGGACTCGCTGTCGATGGCGCGCCTGATCGAAGGACCGCGCATCGCCAAGGATGCAAAGAAAGCGAAAAGCGCCTAGCGCCTGCCTGACGCGGCTGGGGGCTTGGCGGTGGAGGGGCTGATGGCGCGGTTCTCGTAGCGGCCCTTCTGCATGTAGTGGACCAAGGGGTTGGTCTTGACCGCGCGCACGTCGGGATAGGCGTCGAGATAGGCCTGCGAGGAGAACATCGGCGAAGGATCGCGGCCCTCGAACCCGCCATAGAGCACGTAGTGCAGCGCGGGCGGAATGCCGACCGCCGCCACGTCCGGATACTGCCGCAGATACCAGGCCTCATGCATCAGGCCGCTCTTCAGCACCAGCCGCGCGTGACGATAGGGTCGCATCTGCTTTTTCATGCGCCCGAAGCGCAGGGTCGCGATCCAGTAGGCGCAAAACGCCCACTGCCGCATGTTGTAGAACGCCCAGCGATGGTTCTTGATCAGGCGGCGCGGCGGCTTGGTGATGCGCCACCAGACGCTTTCCTCGACCTTGCGCAGGCGCTTCAGGGTTTTCACGTGGTCGACGCGCGCGGCGGCCAGCGCATCCTTGGCCGCGCTCAGCGCCGATTCGAGCTTCGCCACCTGGTCGCTGTCGAGCGCGGCGTGCAGCCGGCGGCGCAGATCGGCGAGCTCGGCCGGCAGCCCGGCGCTGCCGCCAAGCCGCGCGAACATCTCGCGCACCTCGAGCGCGCGCGGCGCGATCGCGTCGAGCGAGAACAGATGCTGCAGCGCCGGCGGCAGATCCTTGCCGACGCCGAGGATGCCGAGGCCGGCGCCCTGCACGAACTCGAAATGGCGGTAGCGCTCCGCCAGCGCATTCCACAGCTCGAGCGCGCTGTTGTTGGTCGACGGATCGTCGATGCCGTAGATCAGGACGACGGCGCGCTGCGACAGCTTGGGCAGCCACGCGTCGAGCTGGCCGGCGAAGGCGGCGCTCTGCGTCGCATCGATGCTGATGAGATCGATCGCGCCATCGTCGAAGCGGTCGATCTGCTGGTCGCCCTGCAGAATCTGCGAGAATTGCGCATAGCGACCGTCGTGATAAACGACCAGCTCGTCGCGCCGTGACACGTGACCGCAAATTGCGTAGCATCGCGTAGGCAAGCGTAAGCGAACGACCGCCTGGCAGAACGCCAGATAGGGCGCCCCCGGCGCCTCCGACAGCTCCACCACGGTGAAGGGCCGCTGGGCATCGACCAGCCAGAACAGGAACGGCACGTGCTCGCAGCGTGGCGAGGCATCGATCCGGTCCGGCGCCCAGAACATCGCCGGCGTGACAAAGCCGCCGCCGAGCCGCGACCACCAGTTGCCGAACTCGATCGGGACGCCGACCTCGCCCAGCGCAACCTGATCAGCGCCGATCCGTGTCTCTTCGGTCAAAGGCCGCACCCCCAGAATTCGCCCTTCAAGGAATCAGAAAAACCCGCAGGAAAGCAAGTCCGCAGATGTTCTTGCGGATTCCCGGCCACTTTGTCGTTGCGCGCACGGGCGCACAAAGACCTCTTGAAGAATCGACTCGTCGATGATACTTAAGCATATGCTTAACCAATCGGCCGCGCTCGATCGCATGTTCCAGGCGCTTGCCGACCCCAGCCGGCGGGTGATGGTGGAGCGGCTGACCCGCGGACCGGCTTCGGTCAGCGAGCTGGCCAAGCCCCTGGCGATGTCGCTGCCGGCGGTCGTGCAGCATCTGCAGGTGCTGGAAGCGAGCGGCCTGGTCCGGTCGGAGAAGGCGGGCCGGGTGCGCACCTGTCACATCGAACCCACGGCGCTGCGGTCGGCGGAGCAATGGATCGCCGAGCGCCGCACGGTGTGGGAGCGGCGGCTCGACCGGCTCGGCGACCTTCTCGCCGCCGGGGAGGACGAGCCGGACGAGAGCGGCGCATAGCCCGCGCAAACGAGTTGGAGTTCCACGATGTCGCTGAAGCTCTATTTCCATCCGTTGTCGTCGTTCTGCCACAAGGTGCTGATCGCGCTCTACGAGAGCGGCGTGCCGTTCGAGCCGCGCACCGTCGACCTGTTCAACGAGATCGGAGAATACAAGAAGATCTGGCCGATCGGGAAAATCCCGGTGCTGCGCGACCAGGCGAAGGACCGCACCATCCCGGAGACCAGCATCATCATCGAGTATCTGGCGCAGCATTATCCCGGCAAGGCGCAGCTGTTCCCCGCCGACCGCGACCGTTGCCGCGAGATGCGCCTGCGCGACCGCTTCTACGATCTCTATGTCAACGTGCCGATGCAGAAGATCGTCACCGACCGGCTGCGGCCCGCGGGCAAGAACGATCCGTTCGGCGTCGCGGAAGCGCGCGAAGTGTTGAAGACGTCGCTCGGCATGATCGACCAGGACATGGCGCGCAACCGCTGGGCCATGGGCGATGATTTCACGATGGCGGACTGCGCGGCGGCGCCGGCCTTGTTCTATGCCGACATGGTGGCGCCGTTCCGCGACACGCACAAGAACGCCGCCCGCTATCTCGACCGGCTGAGGGAACGGCCGTCGTACGCCCGCGTTCTCAAGGAAGCGGAGCCCTATCTCGCACTGGTTCCGAAATAGCGCGTCACCGCAATGCAGGAGATCATCATGCAGAGCAGGTCGGATGCGATCCGCGGGTATTTCGCGGCCTTCAAGTCCGGCGACCGCGCGCATCTCGAACGGGCATTCGCGGAGGATTTCACCTTCACCAGCCCCTATGACGACGGCATCGACAAGGCCGCCTATTTCGCGCGCTGCTGGCCCAACCGGGAGCTGATCCGCGAGCATGTCGTCGAGCGGATCTTCGAACAGGGCGACGAGGCCTTCGCGCTCTACCGCTGCCGGACCACCGACGGCAAGGCGTTTCACAACACGGAATTCTTCACCTTTGAGGGCGAGCGCCTCAAGGCCGTGCAGGTGTTTTTCGGCGCGGCCTACGGCAATGGCCGGTTCATCCCGCAACAGCAATCCTAGAGGAGATCAGCATGGCCGAGCGATCGGTGACCCACACGACCTTCACGCTTGAGCGCAGCTACGACGCGCCGCCGGCGAAAGTGTTCAAGGCTTTCGCCGATCCGGCGATCAAGCGGCGCTGGTTCGTGGAGGGCGAAGGCTGGGAGGTCGACGAATTCGTCTCCGACTTCAAGACCGGCGGAGTCGAGCGCAGCCGGTTCCGCTTCAAGGGCGGCGAGCCGATCCGCAACGACACCAGCTATCACGACATCGTGCCGAACGAGCGCATCATCTTCGCCTACACCATGACCATCGGCGAGAAGCGCATTTCCGCTTCGCTGGCGACCTGCGAGTTCAAGCCGTCCGGCGCCGGCACGCAGTTCGTCTTCACCGAGCAAGGCGCGTTCCTGGACGGGCTCGACAGCGCCGGCCCGCGCGAAGGCGGCTGGAAAGAACTGCTTGATGCGCTCGGGCGGTCGCTGAAATCGTGACCGAGCGTAGCGCCACCCACGGCACCTTCACGCTCGAGCGCATCTATGACGCCGCGCCGGCCCGGGTGTTCAAGGCCTGGGCCGATCCGGCGATCAAGGCGCGCTGGTTCGTGGGGCCGTCCGACTGGCAGCTGCTGGAACGGTCGATCGACTTCCGCATCGGCGGCAAGGAGCGCCTGAGCGGGCGCAAGGGCAGCGGCATCGTCTCGACCTTCGATGCGGTGTACCACGACATCGTGCCGGACCAGCGCATCATCTATTGCTACGACATGCGGCTCGACGGCGTGCACATCTCGGCCTCACTGGCCACCGTGCAGCTGACGCCGGCCGGCGCGGGCACGCGCCTCACCTTCACCGAGCAAGCGGTGTTCCTCGACGGCTACGACGACTCAGGTAGCCGCGAGCGCGGCACCCGCATTTTGCTGGAGCAGCTGGGCGGCGAATTGCAGCGGTAAAGTTTGTTATCTACACCCCGGGCTGTGGTGGGCCCCTCTCACCGCGTCAGCAGCAACAGAATGCGCTTTTGCCGGATGCTGGATTGCTGCAAGCTTCACTGGTCTCCACTCGAGAGCGAATGCCCCTTGAGCCATGGAGGTCTGCTTACGCCTTGGCTGGATACTGTTCGTGGTCCTCGCTCTTGGGCCCGCAGCAGCAGTGGCCGAAGAAGACCTACGTCAGAGCCCAGGCCAAGATGAGCAGATCGCGCAGTGGAATGTCTTCAACGCCGACAACAGCGACCTGCCGGCCGACGATGTTCTGACGGTGGCAGCGGCCGACGGCGCGCTCTGGGTCGGCACGCTGGGCGGCGGGCTTGCGCGCCTCGCCGACGGCCAGTGGCAGGTCTACACTGCGGCCAACAGCGACCTGCCGGCCGACGACGTTCTGGCGGTGGCGGTGGCGGATGGCGCGCTCTGGGTCGGCACGGGTGGTGGCGGGCTGGCGCGCCTCGCCGACGGCCAATGGCAGGTCTACACGGCGGCCAACAGCGACCTGCCGGCCGACAATGTTGAGGCGCTGGCAGCAGCCGACGGTGGGCTCTGGGTCGGCACGGACAGCGGGCTGGCGAAGCTCGCCGGCGGCCAATGGCAGGTCTACACGGCGGCCAACAGCAACCTTCCGCACGACTCAATTCGGGCGCTGGCAGCAGACGAGGGCGGACTCTGGGTCGGCACGTTGGGCGGCGGGCTGGCACGGCTCGCCGACGGCCAA
>DATFDU010000491.1:0-6072 GCA_035251915.1 Dongiaceae bacterium
TCGCGGGTCGCGCTCGATTGCTCCTCCACCGCCGCGGAGATCGCCACGGTGATCTGGTTCAGCCGCCCGATGATCTCGCCGATCTCGCGGATCGCACCGACGCTTTCGTCGCTGACCTGACGAATGGCGGCAATCTGCGCCGAGATATCCTCGGTCGCCCGGGCGGTCTGGGTCGCCAGTCCCTTGACCTCGCCAGCGACCACCGCGAAGCCCTTGCCGGCATCACCCGCACGCGCCGCTTCGATCGTTGCGTTGAGCGCGAGCAGATTGGTCCGCTCGGCAATGTCCTGGATCAAGTGAATGACTTCGCCGATGCGGTTGGCGGCGCTGGAAAGGCCGGCGACGGTATGATCGGTGCGCTCTACCCGCTGCACCGCTTCCTGGGCGACCTGGGTGGACTGGGCAACCTGGCGGGCGATCTCGTTCACCGATGCCGCCAGCTCTTCGGCCGCGGCCGCCACCGTCTGGGCGCTCGAGGAGGCGCTGTCGATCGAGGCTGTCGCGGTGGCCGTGCTGTCGCCGGTCGCGCCGGCGATCTTCATCAAGCGCTCGGCGGTGGCGCGCAGTTCCTCGGCGGCGGTACCGACGGCGCCGACGATGCCGCCGACCGAGCTGTTGAAGTCCGAGCTGACGGTCTCGAGCATGCGCTTCTCGTCTTCCCGCGCCTTAGCCTCGAGCTTCTCGCGCTCGGCCGCGGCCGCGGCCACCGCTTCCGCGTGGCCCTTGAAGACCTCGAGCGACTTCGCCATCTGGCCGATCTCGTCGCGGCGCTTGCCGGCCGGGATCGCCACCGACAGGTCGCCCTGCGCCAGCCGGCTCATCGCGGTCGACATGGCGAGCAGCGGCTTGGACACGGAGCGGCCAAAGGCAAAGGCGATGGCGGTCAGCAGGGCGGCGATCGCGGCAATTGCAATGGCGATGTGGTTGCCAAGCTGCTCGCCGCGGCCCAGCGCAGCCTCGATCGAGGTCGTCACCTCCAGCACACCGCGCACGTCGCCGAGCTTCCAGTCGCGCTTCGGCGAGTCGGCGCGCGTATTGTGGCAGGTGACGCACGCCTCGGCCTGCATGGTGTCGGCCACCGCGACGCGCAGGATGCGTTTGCCGTCGACAACCGCCTGCTCCTTGATCGTCGCTTTCGGATCGGCGCTCAGCACCGACCAGGCGCGTTGCTGGAACTCGTCCAGAGTGCGGTCGGCGCGGTTCGGAAAGGGATAGGCGCTGTAGAGCTGGATGCGCGTGTCGCGCGACTTCAGCACCTCGCTGATATCGTGGATGAAGGTGGCTGGCAGCGGGATGCTTCTCGGATCGTCGACATGATCGTGCGTGGCAGTCAGGCCGTTCTTGACGGCCTTGGCCACGACGCGCTGCGTGTAGTAGCCGCGCAGCTCCTTGAACTGCGTTACGGTCTCCCGCGCATTGTGCTCGGCGTCGGCGACCGAATTCGTGCCGATGACCTTGGGTAGCAACAGGAGCGCGGCCACGATCGCAATACCTGCGAAGACCGGAATCGGCAGGATGAGTCGCCACAGGACGCTGTTCTTCCCGAGACCTGCTGGCACGTGACGCCTCCGCCAACTGCTTGCCACGCGGGGGCGCGACATTCGACCGCAATGATGCACTCCGGCTGTTGAGGAAGGCTTAACCGGCGCGCGAGAATCGCCTCGGTCGAGACCGGAAAAGCCCGACCTGTACTTTCGAACTATCCCGATCGCAGTAGTTGTGCCCAGTGCATTTGACAGGGCCTTCGGACGGCGGGCTATGGGCGCATCGCCAGCCGCAGCTCCTGCGATCCGAGGCCCCATTTGGTGATGCAGGCGATGAACTTCGGCAGGGTCACGTCCACCGGGTGCGCTTTGCTCGCTGCAAAAATGTAGGCCTGCCCGACGGTCGGCACCGGCGGCGACGGCACGAAGACAGTGACGTAGCCGTCATCATGGCGCTCGATGATCAATGCCGGCACCAGCCCCTCTTCCATCTCGACCAGCGCCGGGATCATGCCCTGGGCGGCGGCTCCGCCGACGGAGGTTCCCGTGAGGCCTTTCGCAAGGGCGTACCCCGGCACGCGGTCGAACACATGACGCTCGACTATCCTTCCCAGCCAGCGGCCGGGCCGCGTGCGAATGACAAGGCCGGTCAGGAAGCAGGCGGCGACGACCGCGATGATCTCGGTCATGTAGGGGAAGCTGATGCTGTCCGGCAGCTTGGCTGCGACCGGCGCGAGGGCCCCTTTGAGGCCGCGCACTACCTTGGCCAGGAGGAAGACGATGGCGGCCGCGGGAATGATGATCAGCGCGCCGCCGAGCATCGTCGTCTTGATGAATTCGATCACCTGTTTCATGGCCGTTGATCCTCGACGGGTCCAGTATGGTGAAGCTTACTCCTCGAACGCCTTCGCCGCAGGCGAGCGGGCCGGGTGGTGGAACTCGCCGCGCGGGTCGAGCTCGGGTGCACCGTAGACGTTGTTGATGTTGGGGACCGGCACGTAGTCGCTCTGCTCCTTCGGCGTCTTGGCGCGGCGGCGGAACACCCGGTAGATGGCGAACAGCGCGACGAACGCGAAGCCAACGCCGAGATAGTAGAACAGCCCTTCCGGGCCAATCCACTCCATGATGAAGCCGATCAGGGTCGGGCCGATGCAGGCGCCGACGCCCCACAGGAACAGGAGGCCGGCGGCGGCCGGCACGAAATCCTTGCGGTCGACATAGTCGTTGGTCTGGCCGACACCGAGCGCGTAGAGCGGCGACTGGAACGCGGTCAGCACGAAGAACAGGCCGAGCAGCCAGGTGAACGGCAATGCCGGTGTCGCCCCGATGAACAGCGCCATTCCGGCTGCGATCGCCATGGTGCCGATGATGACCGGCCGGCGGCCGTAGTGATCCGAGATGTAGCCGATCGGATACTGCACGATCAGCGCCGCCGTAGTGCCGACTGCGATCAGCACCGACAGCTCCCGCGGCGTGCGGTGGATCTGCTCGACATAGACCGGCAGCAGCGAATAGAAGCCGCCGGTCAGCAGGCCCGAGGCGAAGCAGCAGGTCACGCCGGTCGGCGAGGCCTTGATCAGCTTCACGATGCTGAAAGGATCGCGGTGCCCGATCTCCGGATTGCCGACCTTGGTGAGCGCCAGCGGGATCATCGCCGCCGCCATCAGGATGGTGGAGATCTTGAACAGGATGTCGGTCTGGCTGTCGGCAATGTTGAGCGATAGCGGCGACAGGCCGCCGGCGCCCCACGAGACCACCATGTAGACCGCGAAGATGCGGCCGCGATTGTCTTCCGACGCCTTGTCGTTGAGCCAGGATTCGATCACCACGAAGGCGCCGGCAATGGCATAGCCGGTCATTGCCTGGAACAGCGTCCAGGCATAGATGTTCTTCGTCACGGCCAGCAGCAGGGTGACGATCGAGGCGGAGACCGCGAACACGCCGAACGCGCGGATATGGCCGACGCGGTTGATCAGCCGCTCGCAGGTCAGCGATCCGGCCAGGAAGCCGGCGAAATACGCCGAAAACACGATGCCGATCAGGAACGACGGCACCTTGCGCGAGGCCATCTGGATGCCCATGACGGCGCCGACGATGCCGAGCGAGGCCTCGATCAGGATGATGCCCAACAACACCGGGATGACCGGCTGCACCGCCTTCAACATGACACGTCCCCCGACGCAGCCGCTATTCGATCAACGATGTCTGCCCGCGCTTCAGCAGCCCGTTGGCGATGATGAGGCGCTGGATCTCGCTGGCGCCTTCCCAGATGCGCTCGACCCGCAGCTCGCGATAGAAGCGCTCGGCCACGTTCTCGCGCATGTAGCCGCGGCCGCCGAAGATCTGTACCGCGCGGTCGGCGACGCGGTTTGCCATCTCGGAAGCGTAGAGCTTGACCATGGAGCTTTGCGCGTGGCTGACCTTCACATCCTCCCCGGCATCGATCGCCTCGGCCGTGCGATAGACTATCAGGCGCGCCGCCCACAGTTCGGTCAGGCTGTCGGCCAGCATGAACTGGATCGCCTGCTTGTCGGCGAGCTTCTCGCCGAACACGGTGCGCTCCTTGGCAAAGGCGCTGGCTTCGTCGATCAAGCGCGCGGCGGCGCCGCAGCAGCGCGCGCCGATCATCAGCCGCTCGTAGCGGAACCAGTCGCGAGTGAAGCCCATGCCGTCGCCTTCCTCGCCGATGCGGTTGGCGGCGGGCACGCGTACGTCCTTGAAGCGGTAGATCGGATGATGCGCGGCGAAGGTGTGCGAATAGGCGGGCGAGCGCACCATCTCGATGCCGGGCGTGTTGCTGTCCACGAAGAACAGGCAGTGCACGCCGGCGTTCGGGCCGCCGGCGAGCTTACCCTGGAAGATGATGACATCGGCGAGGTTGCCGGACGTGACGTGCCACTTCTCGCCGTTCAGCAGGTAGTGCTCGCCGTCGCGCCGCGCGGTCGCCTGGATCGCGTCGACGTCGGAGCCGGCTTCGGCCTCGGTGATGGCGTAGCATTCGTGGCGCTGGTCGGCGATCAGCGGCTTCACCCAGGTCTCGATCTGGTAGGGCGAGCAGGCCTCCGCCATCCAGCGCTGCACGTTGGAGAAGCGCCAGCCGAGGGCGTTGGTGACGCGTCCGGTCTGCTCCTGCGCCACCGCCTGCATGAGCATGGAATAGCCGCCGCCGCCCAGTGCCTTGGGCGCGTCCATCGAGCTGAGGCCCAGGTCGCTCGCGGCCTTTTTCTGGCGCGCCAGGATCTCCGGCGGCACTTCGCCGTGATTCATCTCGGCATGCACTTCCCAGGGGATCAGCTCTTCATCGACATAGCGGCGGACGGCGGCCTGGAGGGCGCGCGCCTCCGCGGGCAGGGGATAGGACATGACGACCAACCTGTTGAACGCAAGAGTACACGGAACGCGGCCCGCGCGGGGCCGCAGTTGCTCAAGCGGTGGCGGCCTTGGCGGCGCCACCGGTGCTTTGTCGGCCGAACTCGTTGGGGAAGATGCCGGCGAGATAGGTGCGCACGACCTGCTTGGCGGCGTCGCGCTCGACCGCCTTCGGGTTGATCAGCATGTCGAGCCAGAGTCCGTCGATCATGGCGTCGAAGCCGCGTGCCACCAGGTCGGCGTCGATGTTGCCATAGCCGCCTTCGGCGATCAGGTGCGCGAAGGCCGCCCGCGTTTCCTCGTGGAAGGAGTCGGACAGCTGCTGGCAGATCTTGAGGAACTCGGGCCGCCAGCGGGTCTCGCCCCAGAAGGCGTACCAGACCGTCACGCGCTTGCGGTTGGCGATGGTCCGATGGAAGTCGGACTCGATCATGGCCTCGATCTGGGCCGCCGCGGTGGTTCCGGCGCTGCGGATGTTGTCGTTGGTCTGCTGGACGTAGTCGGCGACCAGATGGCGCAAGGTCTCGATCAGCAGCACGTCCTTGCTGCGGAAATAAAAGTTCACGATGCCGACGCTGAGGCCGGCCGCCTTGGCGACATCGGCGAGGGTGAGGTCGGCGAAGCCGCGCGCGGCGATGCAGTCGATGGTGGCTTCCATCAACTGGACCCTTCGGGCTTCCTTGAGTGCGTCGCGCGCCATGGCGGGATGTCTTACACGTTCAGGGGTGGCAAGGCAATCAAGGGCGGGCGATAATCCCTGGCAACTAAAGTCAAACGAGGTAGAGGCGATGTTCGAACCGGATCTGTTGCGCGGGAAGCGAGTCCTGATCACCGGCGGCGGCACGGGCCTTGGCCTGTCGATGGGCAAGCGCTTTCTGGAGCTGGGCGCGCGCCTTGCCATCTGCGGCCGGCGCGAAGAGGTGCTGAAGCAGGCGGCGGCGGAGCTGGAGCAGAACGCACCGGGCCGCGTCGCCTGGCAGCGCTGCGACATCCGCGACGCTGCTGCCGTGGATGCGATGCTGGATGCGCTGTGGGGAGACGGGCCGCTGGACGCGCTGGTCAACAACGCGGCAGGCAACTTCATCGCCAAGACCGAGGAGCTGTCGCCGCGCGCGATCGATGCGGTGCTCGGCATTGTGCTGCATGGCTCGGCCTACGTGACGGTCGGCTGCGGCCGGCGCTGGCTGGCGGAGAAGCGCCACGCCAGCGTGCTCTCCAT
>DATFDU010000492.1:0-30438 GCA_035251915.1 Dongiaceae bacterium
GGGGAGGAAAGTAGATTTCGCGCTTTGGTGCGCGGCGAAGCGCCACCACCACGTTCATCCGAACTAGCCGGACCCGATCCATGATCGTTGCGATCGTCGATTACGGGGCCGGAAATCTCCGCTCCGCCGAGAAGGCATTGGCCGAAGCCGCCAACGGCTCGGCGCGCGTGGTCGTCACGTCCGATCCCGAGGCGGTGCGCAAGGCCGATCGGATCGTGCTGCCGGGCGTCGGCGCGTTCGCGGATTGCAAGCGCGGGCTGGATGCGCTGCCGGGCATGGTCGCGGCGCTGGACGAGGCCGTGCTGAGAGAGGGCAAGCCGTTCCTCGGCATCTGCGTCGGCATGCAGCTGATGGCGAGCGTCGGCGTCGAGTTCGGCGAGCACAAGGGCCTCGACTGGATCAAGGGCAAGGTGGTGGTGCTCGACCCCGCCGATCGCTCCCTGCGCATTCCGCAGATGGGCTGGAACGACCTCGATCTCAAGCGCGCCCATCCGGTGCTGGCCGGCACGCGCAGCGGCGACCACGCCTATTTCGTCCACTCCTATCATTTCGTGGCCGAGAGACCCGACGACGTGATCGCGACGGTGGAGTATGGCGAGCCTGTGACCGCCATCATCGGCCGCGACAACCTCATCGGCGTACAATTTCATCCCGAGAAGAGCCAGCAAGTGGGGCTGTCTCTGCTCAAGAGCTTTCTGAAGTGGATTCCATGAAATGAGCCAGATGCCGAAACCCGACACCAAGGTCGAAGTCGTCACCGCGTTGCCGCGCGGCGATCTCGCCGACCTGTGCCAGGCCGCCGACGACGCGATCAAGGCGGGCGGCGGATTCGGCTGGCTGACGCCGCCGCTGCGCAACGTCATGGAAACGTACTGGAAGGGCGTGCTGATGGTGCCGGAGCGCACGCTGATCGTCGGAAGGCTGGACAATGTCATCGTCGGCTCGGCGCAGCTGGTGCGCCCGACCAAGAACAACGAGGCGCAGGCGCACAGCGGGCAGCTGACCACCAGCTTCATGGCGCCGTGGGCGCGCGGCCACGGTCTCGCCCGCATGATCGCGGAAGCGGTGGAGAACCACGCGCGCAAGCTCGGCCTCAGCGTGCTGAACCTCGACGTGCGCGAGACCCAGGAAGCCGCCATCACGCTCTACCGCTCGCTCGGCTATCACGAGATCGGGCGCCACGAGCATTACGCGCGCGTGGACGGCGCGTTCGTCGCGGGCCTCTATTTCTGGAAGGACCTGACGGCGTGATCCTGTTCCCGGCCATCGACCTGAAAGACGGGCAATGCGTGCGCCTGGTGAAGGGCGACATGGCGCAGGCGACTGTTTTCAATCTTGATCCTGCGGATCAGGCCCGCCGCTTCGCGGACGCGGGGGCGGAATGGCTGCACCTGGTCGACCTCAACGGCGCGTTCGCCGGCAAGCCGGTGAATGCGGCGGCGGTCGACGCCATCCTCAAGAGTGTGAAAATTCCGGTGCAGCTGGGCGGGGGTATCCGCGGACTGATGCAGATCGAGGATTGGTTCGCCCGCGGCATCGCGCGCGTCATCCTCGGCACCGTGGCGCTCAAGAACCCCGCGCTGGTGAAGGAGGCCTGCCGCAAGTTCCCCGGCAAGATAGCAGTCGGCATCGACGCCAAGGGCGGCAAGGTCGCGGTCGAAGGCTGGGCCGAGACCAGCGACGTCGCAGCGCTCGACCTCGCGCGCAAGTTCGAGGATGCCGGGGTGGCGGTCATCATCTTCACCGACATCGACCGCGACGGCTTGCTGCAGGGCGTCAACGTCGAAAGCACGGCGCAGCTGGCGCGCAGCATCTCGGTGCCGGTGATCGCCTCGGGCGGAGTCTCGTCGCTGGCGGACATCGACGCGCTGCTCAAGATCGCGCCCGCGACGCGCAGCTACGGCGGCGGCATCATCGGCGTGATCTCGGGGCGCGCGCTGTATGATGGCCGGCTCGATCTCGGCACCGCGCTGAAGCGGCTGAGGGAAGCGGCGTGACCCAGAGAACAGAGGACAGAGAACAGAGAACAGGTTCGATGGAGGGCCATTCTGTCCTCTGTCATCTGTTCTCTGTCCTCTGAATCCCATGCTGAAAATGCGCGTCATTCCCTGCCTCGACGTCAAGGACGGCCGCACGGTCAAGGGCGTCAACTTCGTCAACCTGGTGGATGCCGGCGATCCGGTCGAGCAGGCCAAGCTCTATGACGAAGCCGGTGCGGACGAGCTGTGCTTCCTCGACATCACCGCCAGCCACGAGAACCGCGACACGCTCCATGACGTGGTGGCGAAGACGGCGTCGGCCTGCTTCATGCCGCTGACCGTCGGCGGCGGCGTGCGCAAGATCGAGGACATCCGCAAGCTGCTGCTGGCTGGCGCGGACAAGGTGTCGATCAACACCGCCGCGGTGAAGGACCCGGCGTTCGTGCGCCAGGCGGCCGAGAAGTTCGGATCGCAGTGCATCACGGTCTCGATCGACGCCAAGCAGACGGTGCCTGGGCGCTACGAGATCTTCACCCACGGCGGCCGCACCCCGACCGGCATCGACGCGATCGCGTTCGCGCGCCAGGTGACGGAGCTGGGGGCCGGCGAGCTGCTGGTCACCTCGATGGACCGCGACGGCACCAGGCAGGGCTACAACATCCCGCTCATCCGCGCGATCGCCGACGCGGTGCGGGTGCCGGTGATCGCTTCCGGCGGGGTCGGCACGCTGGATCATCTGGTCGAAGGCATCCGCGACGGCCACGCCACGGCGGTGCTGGCGGCCTCGATCTTCCACTTCGGCGAATTCACGATCGGCGAGGCGAAAGCGTACTTGGCGAAAGCCGGAATCGTGGTTCGCCAGTAATCAGGGGATCAGGTATCAGGGATCAGAAAAGCGTGTATTCTGATTACTGATACCTAATCCCTGATCCCTGATCCCTGGCGATGGAGCACGGAACATGACCAACGAGACCGAGACCATCCTCGCCCGCCTATACGACACCATCGCGTCACGCAAGACCGCTGATCCGGGCAGCTCTTACACCGCGAAGCTGCTGCACCAGGGCCGCTCGGCGATCGCCAAGAAGATGGGCGAGGAGGCGGTGGAGACCGCGATCGCCGCGGTCGCCAACGACAGCGACGCGGTGGTCGCGGAGAGCGCCGACCTCCTCTACCACCTGCTGGTGCTGTGGGCGGATTGCGGGATCGAGCCGGAGGAGGTGTGGAAGAAGTTGGCGGCGCGCGAGGGCACCTCTGGCCTCGCCGAGAAGGCGTCGCGGCCGCTCACCTGAAACGCAGGGAGGCAGGGATGAGCTACGACACGAACAACGTGTTCGCCAAGATTCTGCGCGGCGAGATCCCGTGCAACAAGGTCTACGAGGACGAGCACGTGCTGGCGTTCAAGGACATCCGCCCGCAGGCCAAGGTGCATGCGCTGGTGATCCCCAAAGGCGCCTATGTCTCGGCCCAGGATTTCGGCGAGAAAGCCAGCGCGCAGGAGATCGCCGCGTTCCATCGCGCGGTGTCGAAGGTGGCGCGCGACCTCGGCGTCGCGGACAGCGGCTACCGTGTCATCGCGAACGCCGGCGCGCACGGCCACCAGGAAGTGCCGCACTACCACGTGCACATCCTCGGCGGCCAGCCGATCGGCAAGATGGTGAACCTGCCTTAGTTGCAGGGGACCGGATTGCCGCTTTCGAGGTCGATGCAGTCGGCTATGGACTGTAGCGGTATGGGCCTTGCCGATTGCAGCACAGCGCCCGAAATGAACAACGCCATCGCGACGAAACAGGCGACAGTGCGCACGGTGTTCCACTTGGTCCAGTCGCGCACGTAGCTGCGCCAAGTCGCTTCGCCAAGGGCGTCGGCCTGGGTGATGCGCATCAGGGCGTTGTTGAGCGGGACGTTGCCGCGCATGGTCACCAGGATCGAGCCCAGCACATAGGCGGCGCCGGCGAGCACGGCGCATAGGCTGGCGTTTCCGTTCCAGCTGAGCAGCGCGAGGATGATCGCCGCGAGCGCAGCCAAGCCGGTGCCCATGAAGGTGCCGAGGAACAGCCGGTTCAGGACGGTCACGTTGATCGCCTGCATGGCGCGGATGCCTTCGGCCGGCGCCAGGCGCGCAAGGGCCGGCATCACGAAGTTGGAAAAGGCGAAGAACACGCCGCCGATCGCGCCGCTGCCCAGCGCGCACAAGATGACGAGAAGGATGAAGAGTTGATCCATGGCGCCGCCCCCGACCGCGACTCGGGGAACGGTAGCACAGAGCACGGCTTCAGGAGAGCGCGATCAGATCGGCGCGCAGGGCGTCGGCCGAGCGCTTGAGCAATCGCTCCAGCGCGGCATGGTGGCGTTTCCAGATCGGGGCCGCCTCCGCCAGCAGCGCGCGGCCGTTGGCGGTCAGCGCCAGGCGGCGGCTGCGGCGGTCATGCTCGTCCACTTTGATCCTGACAAGTCCGCGCCGTGCCAGCGGTTTAAGATTGGCGGTCAGGGTGGTGCGGTCCATGGCCAGCAGGTCAGCGACGCTGCCCATGGTGGGCGGCTCCGGCCGGTTGAGGCTCATCAGAAGGGAGAATTGACCCTGGGTTATGCCAAGCGGGCGGAACAATTCGTCGAACCGGCGCGCCACCACGCGGGCCGCGCGCTGCAGGTGGAGGCACAGGCACGTGTCGCGCACATGCAGCGTGGTTTCGTACGGCACCAGCCGGCGGTTTGACATGCGGCTATTATGTTGATATCAACGTATTCAGTCAAGCCGGAGTAACCGGCTTTGTGACGCGGTTGTTTGACGCAGATGTCAGCATACATGTTGGCGTCCGGGGACCGCGCCGCATCCTGGCAAAGACAGGTGGAGGAAGCGACGATGGCTTATGTCGATGGTTTTCTGTTGGCGATCCCGGCCAGGAAGCTGGCGCTATACCGCCGCATCGCGACCAAGGCCGGCAAGGTGTGGATGGATCACGGCGCGCTCGAATACCGCGAATGCGTCGGAGATCACCTGGTGCAGAAGGGAAGCGCGGCGTTCCAGAAGCGCGCGCGGGCGAAGAAAGGCGAGCTCGTGGTGTTCTCCTGGATCGTCTACAAGTCGCGCGCCCATCGTGACAAGATCCTGCCCAAAATCATGCAGGATAAGCGCCTGACGAGCATGGGTCCCGAGGCGATGCCGTTCGACATGAAGCGCATGTCCTATGGCGGGTTCAAGATTCTGGTCGATCTGTAGCGCCGAGTCATTCAGCAGAGGAGGTTCCAGCCATGCAAGCGATTGTTCCCTACCTGACCGTGAAGGGCGCCGGCGAGGCGAGTGCCTTCTACCAGAAGGCGTTCGATGCCAAGGAGAACGGCCGCCATGCCGCCGAGGACGGCAAGCGGTTCATGCATATCGCGCTCAGCATCCACGGCGGCGAGGTGTTCCTGTGCGACGAGTTTCCGGAGTATGGCAACACGGTGGCGCCGACCAAGGAGCGGCCCTCGCCGGTCCAGATCACCATCCAGCTCAAGACCCCGAAGGACGTTGACGCCGTCTTTGCGCAGGCCGTGAAGGCCGGCGCCACCGGCGTCACCGAGCCGGCCGACATGTTCTGGAACGCCCGCTTCGCGCAGCTGCGCGATCCGTTCGGCCACGACTGGATGCTGAACGCGCAGAAGTAGGCGCGCGGATCAACTCCTCGCTCGGCGAATCCCCTCCGCCAAACCGGGGGAGGGGATTTTGTTGCGATCTTGAGTGCATTTTCATGTCCGTCGTTCTTGAAATCTCCATGTCCCTCGACGGCTTCACGGCCGGACCCAATGTCTCCGTCGACAACCCGATGGGCGACGGCGGCGAGCGGTTGCACGACTGGCTGTTCGGCGCCAAGACGGTGGAAGACTCGGCGATCATCGCCGACCTGCTGGACCATCTCGGCGCGGTCATCCTTGGGCGGCGCACCTATGACGTCGGCGAGGGACCGTGGGGCGACGATCCGCCGTTCCCGGTGCCGTGCTTTGTCCTGACACATCGGACGAGGCCGCCGGTCGTGAAGAAGGGGACGACCGTCGCCTTCCTCGACCAGGGGATCGACGCGGCGCTCGCGCTGGCGAAGCAGGCGGCCGGCGAGAAGAGCGTGCTGATCATGGGTGGCGCGACGGTCGCGCGACAGTATATGAAGGCGCGGCTGCTGGACGAGATGCACATCCATGTCGCGCACCAGCTGCTCGGCGGCGGCGATCGGCTGTTCGAGGAGGTTGGATCGCCACGGCTGCACAAGGTGAAGGTGGTCGATTCCACCGCCGTGACGCATCTCAAGTACCGCGTGATCAAGGAGAGTGCGGAGTGACCGCGCATAGTCAAGGCACCGGCCGTTGGATCGCCCTCATCATCCTGTGCCTGGGCGACCTCATGATCGTGCTCGATTCGACGGTGGTGAATGTCGCGCTGCCCTCGATCCGCAGCGACCTCGGCTTCACCGAGGCCTCGCTGGTGTGGGTGGTGAATGCCTACCTGCTGACCTATGGCGGCTTCCTGCTGCTGGGCGGACGGCTCGGCGACCTCTACGGCCACCGCCGCATGTTCGTGATCGGCATCGTCGCCTTCACGATCGCCTCGCTGGCCTGCGGGCTGGCGAGCTCGCAAGGGCTGCTGATCGCGGCGCGCGCGGTCCAGGGCGTCGGCGGTGCCGTCGTCTCGGCGGTCGCGCTCTCCCTCATCATGCTGCTGTTCCCCGACGAGGGCGAGCGCGCCAAGGCGATGGGCGTGTTCGGCTTCGTGATGGCGGGCGGCGGCACCATCGGCGTGCTGATGGGCGGCCTGCTCACCGACCTGCTGACCTGGCACTGGGTGTTCCTGATCAACATCCCGGTCGGCGCCGTCATCGTGCCGCTGTGCCTCGCGCTGGTGCCGGACGATCACGCCGGCGGGAAGGACCAGAAGCTCGACGTCGGCGGCGCCATCACCGTGACGCTGTCGCTGCTGCTGGCGGTCTATGCCATCGTCGACGGCAACGAAGCCGGCTGGGGCTCAGCTCAGACCGTCGGCCTGCTGGTCGCGGCCGCCGTGCTGATGGCGCTGTTCCTCATCATCGAGCTCAAGGTCTCGCATCCGCTGATGCCGCTCGGCCTGTTCCGCCTGCGCAACCTCACGGTCGCCAACGTCGCCGGCGTGCTGTGGGCGGCGGCGATGTTCGCCTGGTTCTTCCTGTCGGCGCTCTACCTGCAGCTGGTGCTGAACTACACGCCGATGGAGGTCGGGCTGGCGTTCCTGCCGGGCAATCTCATCATGGGCGCGTTCTCGCTCGGCCTCTCCGCCAAGCTGGTGACGCGCTTCGGCATCCGCGGGCCGCTGGCGGTCGGGCTGCTGCTGGCGGCGGCGGGGCTGGCGCTGTTCGCGCGTGCGCCGGTCGACGGCACGTTCTGGATCGACGTGATGCCGGGCATGACCCTGCTCGGGCTCGGCGCCGGCATCGCCTTCAACCCGATCCTGCTGGCGGCGATGAACGATGTCGGCCCGAGCGAGTCGGGGCTGGCCTCCGGCGTGGTCAATACCTCGTTCATGATGGGCGGCGCCCTCGGCCTCGCCATCCTCGCCAGCCTGTCGGCGGCGCGCACCACCGGTGCGCTGGCCGCCGGCGCGGCCATGCCGGTCGCGCTCAACGAAGGCTACCGGCTGGCCTTCCTGGTCGGCGCGGTCTGCGCCGCGGTGGCGGGCGCGCTCGCCTTCCTGCTGCGCCCGCCGCCGGCCGCGGCCGAGCCGGCCGGAACGCCAGCGCCGGCGGAGGCGGAATAGTCCGCTCGGCAGGCTTGCGCTCTCCCGCGCCGCGATTCATAAGGGGCCCGGGACGGGAGAGGGGCTGCATGTTCGAGGAAGAAAGCGGAAAGATCCTGGATCGGATGTACGGCGCGATGGTGGCGCGGCGCACCGCCGATCCCAAGCAATCCAAGGCCGCCAAGCTGCTGCAGCGCGGCCGGCCCAAGCTCGCGCGCAAGCTGGGCGAGAACGCGTTCGACACCACCATCGCCGCCATGTCGAAGGACGCCGAGACGGTGGTCGATGAAAGCGCCAAGCTGCTCTACCTCCTGCTGGCGCTGTGGGCCGATTGCGGCGTGAAGCCGGAAGAGGTCTGGAAGAAGCTGCAGGCGCGGGAGAAATTCGCGGGGCTTGCGGAGGACGGCGACGCGGAGGATGGGCGGGGGTAGGGTTTTCGGTGGAACGGCGCGAAACGCCCAGGGCCAAGCCATTGTTCCTTGTAAAACTGCCGATGGGCGATTATTTTTCAGCTATGCGCGATATGGAGCAAATAGCGGACATCGTCCGCGACACGCTGACGACCGATTTCCAGAAGATCCAGATTTCCGATGTCCAGGTCCGCGAAGACGTGGACTCGGACGGCGACAGGATCTTGCACGTGTACGTTATCTTCGAGGGGGCGCCGAAGCACGCCGACATTCGTAAGTTGTCAGGCGCCGTTCGGCATGTTCGACCGAAATTGACCGAAGTCGGTGAAACCGCCTTCCCCCTGTTTTCCTTCATCTCCAGGGAGGATGTGGGAGCAGGGAAGTTTGAACCCGCTTGATCTCATCAAGACCGCTCGTGACCTGGTACGTAGCACCGACGGCAAACCGCGGCAGTCGAATCTCCATCGCGCAACCAGCACCGCATACTACGCCATGTTCCATGCGCTTGCGCGATCCGCAGCGAACCTGTTGATCGGCGGCGCTGGCTCAAAAAGAAGCGCGCAGGCCTGGCAGCAGGTCTACCGTGCTCTCGAGCATGGTCTTGCGAAGAATGCCTGCATGAGCGGCACGATCTCGTCATTTCCAGGAAAGATCCAGAATTTCGCCAACATGTTCGTCACGATGCAGGAAAAGCGGCACATAGCTGACTACGACCCCAACGCAAGAGCCAGGAAGTCGCAAGTTTCTACCGACATCGATCTGGTCGAAGCCGCCATCGAAGACTTCGAGTCTGTGTCTGCCAAGGATCGTCGTGCTTTTGCGGCGTTTGTGATGTTCAGACCGCCGCGTAAGCCGTGAGCTCTCGGTCAGTCCGTTACCAGCCATCGATGATGGATCGTGCCACGTTGGCCTGACCGTTCTCCCCGCCACCTCTTCCCCCTCACACCCACGCCGCCTGTGACGCCCTTCACAGGTGCGCTTGCGTCCTTCTGCGAGAATTGGCGCGCGGCGCGATTGGCGTCGTTCGGCGCATGCCGACATTCGTCGGCGGGGCGTGAGCGTTGCGATTTTCGGGAAGGACCATTCAGATGCCACGTCTTGTCATTGCCAACCGCCATCCGCTGACGCAGCCGGCCGCGATCGTGCGCGCGGCGGGGCTGCGTGAGCAGGCGGTCGTGACCGACCTGCTGCTGCGCGCCAACCGCGGTTATCGCAAGGTGCTGCCGGCGCGCCTCTACGATGCCTATGTGCGCGACCTGCGCGCGCTGGCCGCGGACTGGTCGGACAAGGACTTCCTGATCGCGGAATCGGATGGCGCGCTGCTCGGCGCGGTCGCGTTCTATCGCGACGCTTCGTGCCAGGGCCATGGCCTGCCGCGCGAGTGGGCCGGCTTGCGCGCGCTCGCGGTCGACCCGGAGGCGCGCGGCCGCGGCATCGGCCGGCAGCTGGCCGAAGCCTGCGTGCTGCGCGCCTGGCGCATGGGGCGGCAGGTCCTCGCCCTGCACTGCGTCGAGTTCCAGGAAGTGGCGCGCAAGCTCTACCTCTCCATGGGGTTCCAGCGCTGCCCGCAATACGACTTCGATGCCGGCGACATGCCGGGGCTCGACCTCAAGGGCGAGCGGCTCGCCATCGATGCCTTCTGCCTCAACCTCAAGCGGTGACCTGCCATGAACCATGTCCGCCCCATGAAACAGCCAGGCGCGAGACAGCACAGCGAGCATCATCTGCGCGAGGTGCTGCGCGAGCAGATCATGGGCTTCCGCACCACCCAGATGATCCATGTCGCGGCCAGGCTCGGCCTCGCGGACCAGCTGGCGGCGGGGCCATGCTCGGTGGCGGACCTCGCCGCCGCGACCGGCGCCGAGCCGCAGGCGCTGCACCGCCTGCTGCGCGCGCTGGCGAGCCTCGGCATCTTCGCGGAGGATCCAGCGGGCGCGTTCGCGCTGACGCCGCAGGCCGAGCTGCTGCGCGCGGACGCCGAGGGATCTCTCAAGGATGTTGCGTTGCTTTATGGCGAGGACTGGCTGTGGCAGGCCTACGGCAACATGACTCACAGCGTGCGCACGGGCGCACCGGCCTTCACCAGGACCCACGGCCAACCGCTCTATGGCTACCTGCACGCGCATCCGCGCGCGGCGGCGCGTTTCAACGCGGCGATGACCGGTTTCTCCGGCCACGAGACCGCCGCCATCCTCGAGGCCTACGACTTCTCGGATGCGCGCCGCGTGGCCGACATCGGCGGCGGGCACGGCGCGCTGCTGGCGGCGTTGCTGCGCGCGCATCCCAGGATGACCGGCATGCTGTTCGATCTGCCGTCGGTGGTGGCGGGTGCGGCGCCTGTGCTGAGCGAGCTGGGCGGGCGCGCACGCGCCGTCGCCGGCGATTTCTTCGACGAGGCGCCGGCCGGCGCCGACCTCTACATGATGAAAAGCGTGCTGCACAACTGGGACGACACCGATGCGCTGCGCATCCTCTCGACCTGCCGCGCGGCGATGGCGCCGGGCGCGCGCCTGCTGGTGATCGAGCGCGTGGTGCCGGAGGGCAACGCGCCGGCCGAGGCCAAGCTGTTCGACATCAACATGCTGGTGGTCGCCGGCGGACGGGAGCGCACGGAGCTGGAATACCGCTGGTTGTTCGAGCAAGCGGGCCTCGCGCTTGTCCGCATCGGCGCCACGCGCTCGCCGCTCAGCGTCATCGTTGCCACAGCAGTCCGTAGGTCGAACGATATAGAACATGGTTAATCCGCCGTTATGCATACCAAAGTGTGGCGGCGCATACCTCTTCACCGCTAGACAGGATTTGTCGCTCCGTTATCCTGCATTTTAGGTATCCGGCCGGGTGGGGCTGACGAGGGCCCGAAAGGCCGGTGCCGCTGACCTTCGAATTTGGGGGGACGCAGGCGAATGCGGTGGAAAGTTCGGTCGTTCCTGGCCGCCTTGATGGCGCTGGGTGCGCTTTCGATCCTGGCGACTCAGCTGCACATCAAGCCCGCCGCCGCCGTGGCGTTCGGCAAGGATGACCGCCGCGCCGTCGCACGGGCCAAGGGCACCGAAGGCGGCGCGATCGGCCTCGTGTTCTATCAGGCGCCGAGCGGCCAGTTCGCGGCCGGCACCGGCTTTCTGGTCTCGCCCTGCCATGTCCTCACCGCCTATCATGTCGCGGCCGGCGGCGAGCGGGTCGACGAGACCACCGCCAGTACCTTCTATGTCGGCGACGGCAAGACCGGACCCGACTTCCCCGATCTCAACCGCTTCGCGGAGTCTTCGCCGGCGCATCCGGTGCTGTGGGGCCGCTATGTGCGGCTGAACGACGGCAGCAACCTGCTGGCGCGCGCGCAGTCGGTGGAGCGCAACGGCTGGGAGGACTGGGCGCTGCTGGAGCTCGAGAAGTGCTTCGGCGCCAAGCCGTACAACTACGGCTATCTCAAGCTCTCGCCGGTCAGCACGCGCGAGATCATGAAGGGCGGCGCCAACATCGCCGCGCGCTCGGTCGGCCTGCCCGGCGACAAGAGCGCGAAGAGCCTGTGGGAGGATCCGACCTGCCGCCTGATCGGCCAGATCTATGCGTCGGGCTGGCAGCACGACTGCATCACCATTCCCGGCAATTCCGGCGGCCCGATCCTGATCGAGGATGCGGCGACCGGCGAGCAGCGCGTCGCGGCGATCACCGTTTCGCACATCGCGGTCGAAGGGCTCAGCGTCGATGCGTCCGATGCGCTGGTGCTGAAGCGCGACGATCCGAACTACTACGACTATCTCGCCATCGCGGTGCCGGTTGCCGGCCTGCTCGAGCGCATTGCTCCCTATCTGGAGGCCGATGCGCGGGTGCGGGGCTTCCTGGCGCGGCAGAAGAACGACGACCACTACAGCTCGGGCGATTCCGAGACGGCGATCGCGGACCTTTCGAGCGCGATCGCGGCCGATCCGAACAACGCCGAGCTCTATGTGCTGCGCGCCATCTGGAACCGCTATGCGGGCCGCGACGACGAGGCGCGCCTGGACCTGGCGCAGGTGCTGGCGCTCGACGCCGATTTCGCGCCGGCGCGCTACCTGCGCGGCCGGATGGAGCTGGAGGAGGGCGACGCCGAGAGCCTGAAGGTCGCCAACGGCGATTTCAGCGCGATCGCGGTGCGCCATGCCGAATCGCCCGACGTGCTGCTGTATCGCGGCATCACCGAGAACCGCGCCCTGTCCTACGACAAGGCGATCGCCGACTTCGACCTGGTGCTCAAGCGCCAGCCGAAGAGCGCGGTCGCCGTCAACGAGCGCGGCGATGCCTGGCGCGGCAAGCGCAACTACGAGCGCGCGCTCGCCGACTACAGCAAGGCCATCGGCTTCGCCGGCGACTGGCCGGAGGCCTATCGCGACCGCGGCTATCTCTATCACCTGCTGGCGCGCCACCAGGAGGCGCGCGTCGACTTCAACCGCGCGATCAAGCTCAACGCGCGCGACGCCGAGGCGTGGAACGGCCGCGCGCTGGTGTGGCTGGCCGAGGGGCGCACCGCCGAGGCGCTCAGCGACTTCAACCGCGCGATCGAGCTGACGCCGCAGTCCGGCTCCTACCACGCCAACCGCGCGACCGCGCGGCTGATCAACGGCGATGCCAAGCGCGCGGTCGAGGATTTCCGCCGCGCCGTGCAGCTCGAGCCCGCCGAGCCGTTCGTGCACCTGCTGCTGTTCGTCGCCCAGGCGCGCGCCGGCGACCTCGAGGGCGCCAGGGCCGCGCTCGCCCGTCACGCCGCCGGCAGCACGGCCGCCAACTGGCCGCGGCCGATCGTCGACCTGTTCCTCGGCCACGGCAGCATCGCAGCGGTCGAGCGGGCCGCCAAGGTCGCGGCGCAGAAGGACGCCGAGGGCCAGCGCTTCGACGCCGATTTCTACATCGGCCAGTGGGCGCTGATCTCGGGCGACGAAGCGGCCGCCGCCCTGCGCCTCAAGTCGGTGTGCGACAGCCGCATGCGCGAATACCTCGAGTTCGACATCGCCCGCGCCGACCTCGACGACCTCGGCACGCTGGCGGAATCGCCGACCGGCGGCCCGACCGAAAAGCCGCGCCAGAACGTGCCGACCGGGAGCAAGAGGTGATTCAGTAATCAGAGAACAGAGGTCAGATGTCAGAAACAAAGTCTTCTTCAGTCATCTGTTCTCTGATCCCTGTCCTCTGAATCACCCCTCCTCGAACCCTTTCAGCACATTGACGGTGTTCACACCGAGCGCATCCACCGCGTAGCCGCCTTCCATCACGAACAGGGTCGGCAGGTCGCAGCTGGCGATCTTTTCGCCCATGCGCAGGTAGTCGTCGTGCTGCAGCTTGAAGCGCGAGATCGGGTCGTCCTCGAAGGTGTCAAGGCCCAATGAGATCACCAGGACGTCGGCACCGTGCTGCAGGATGCGCTTCACCGCGCCGTCCATCGCGACTTCGTATTCCGGCCACTCGGTGCCCCAGGGCAGCGGCAGGTTCAGATGGTGGCCTTCGCCGCCGCCGGCGCCGCGCTCATCGGCATGGCCGAGGAAATACGGGAACTCCTGCCGGGGGTCGGCGTGCAGCGAGATGGTGAGCACGTCGGCCCGCTGGTAGAAGATCTGCTGCGTGCCGTTGCCGTGGTGGTAGTCGACGTCGAGGATCGCGACCCGCTTGGCGCCGGCATCGCGGAACGCCTGCGCTGCGATCGCGGCGTTGTTGAGGAAGCAGTAGCCGCCGTAGAAATCGTGGCCGGCGTGGTGCCCTGGCGGACGGCACAGCGAGAACACCGCGCGCTCGCCGGTCGCGACCAGCCGCTGGCCGGTCAGCGCCACCTGCGCGGCGGCGTGCACCGCGCGCCAGGTGCCGGCTGTGATCGGCGTGCCGGCATCGATGGCGTAGTGGCCGAGCTTGCCATCGATCGAGTCCGGCACCTGCCGCTGCTTGCCGCGCGGCAACAGGCCTGGAACGGGCCAGACATGCGGCAGCGCATCGAAATTGCGGCCCGACGTCACCCAATCGCTCCAGCATTCCTGCAGGAAGGCGACGAAGCCGCGGTCATGCACCGCGAGAATCGGATCGAGGCCGAAGTCGCGCGGACCAACTACCTCGCCAAGCTTCTCGGATTTCACGCGGTCGAGGACGATCTCGGCCCGGCGCGGGATCTCGTGCGGCTTCACCACCTTGCCTTCGAACAGCTCGACATTGCCGTCCTGGTGATGGTGCTCGTCGCTGTAGACCGTGTGCATATGGCGTGCCCCGCTTCGTGCCGGCAAGGCGCCAACTTCGCCGAAACCGGCTGATGGGTCAAAGGGGGATCAGGATTCTCAGAGATCAGACGTCAGGGATCAGAGGATAGCGGCGCCTGTTACTGGGTGCCCGCTCCGCTGGTGGCCGGCGGTGCGGTCGGTTCGGCCGGGTCCTGGTTCGGAATGACGGCGGGCGGCTGGTTGACGTCCGACTGGTCTTCGTAGCCCGGCTCATGCTGCGGCGCCGGATCGACTGGCTCGCCCCGTGGATTGGAGATCAGCCACGCGGCCACGCCGATCGCCAGCACCACCACCAGCCCGATGGCCCAGCGCATCGCGCTCGCCTTGTTCTCGCGGTTGATCGCGGGTTCGCGCGTCTTGTCCGGTTCGGCCATGCCTGCACCTCGATCGATGTCCACGAACCGTCAACCGAGGGGCAGGCGCCGCCGTTGCATGTTCGCCCGATGTCAGCGCGGGCCGTGCAGACGCAGCGTCATACCCCCGCGGGCAACAGGTGCCCGCAGGGTGTGCTGCGCCGGCCGCCGCCTATTGGCTGGTGGTGGTCCCGGTGCCGCCTTCCGCGGGGGCCGGCGCGGGGGCCGGCGCCGGTGTCTCGGTCGTCGCACCGCCTGCCGCGGGTGCCATCTCGGTGGTTGGCGCGCGGAACGCGAAATACAGCACCGCGATCACCACGATGACCACGATCACGCCGACCACCCACTTGGTATTGCTGGACATTCTTTCCCTCCATGGTTCGGGCGGACTGGTTGCGCACGATCAACGCCTGTGCCCGGAAATGGTTGCAGGGACAGCCGGCGGGCTGCATGGCTGGCATGCAGGCGGGCGGGGTGCCCGGGTCATCAAGGCCCCACTAGGATGCGGCCTCGCCGGCATGAAGGCCGGTCTGTTGCTGCGCATAACGCGAGTTTCCCTTGAACGCCCCCGTTTCCCTCAAGTCCGCCGCCATGAAGGCAGCCCAACCGGTGCTGCGCCAGGACCGGCCGATTTTCGGCATCGTCCTCATCAACCTCGCCGTCGTGGTGTTCACCGGCATGGATGGCGTGATCAAAGGCGTGTCGGAGACCTTCCCGACCGGGGAGCTGGTGTTCTTCCGCAACCTGTTCGCCTTCGCGCCGATCCTGGGGTTCATGCTCTGGCAGGGCCGCGTGTCGCTGCGCACCCGCCATCTCGGCGGACATCTGTTGCGCGGGTTGTTCGGCGTGGCGGCGATGTACTGCTTCTTCCTCTCGTACAAGCTGCTGCCGCTGTCCGACGCCATCGCGCTCAGCCTCTCCGGGCCCATTTTCCTGACCGTGCTGTCGATCCCGTTCCTCGGCGAGCATGTCGGCATCCGGCGCTGGTCGGCTTGCATCGTCGGCTTCATCGGCGTGCTCATCATGACCCGGCCCGGCGCCGGCGTGTGGCAGGCGGAGGCGCTGGTGCCGCTGCTCGGCGCGGTGTTCTACGCCTTCGCCATGATCTCGATCCGGCGGCTGACCGGCACCGAGGCCAGCGGCACCATCGTGTTCTACTTCACCTTCTTTGCCACGCTCGCGGGGCTCGCAACGGCGCCACTGGGCGCCGTCGATCCCGAGCTCGCCTGGGTGTGGCCGAGCGGCAGCGAATGGCTGATCGTGCTCGCAATCGGCCTGATGGGCGGCAGCGCCCAGATCCTCATGACCATCGCCTATCGCTGCGCGCCGGTCTCGGTGGTCGCGCCGTTCGACTACATGGCGCTGGTCTACGGCTTCATCCTCGGCTTCCTGTTCTTCGCCGAGATCCCCGACGCGTACCTGATCGTCGGCGGTGCGACCGTGGTGGCGAGCGGCATCTACATCGTGCACCGCGAGACGGTGGTGGCGCGCGCGCGTCGCCGCCAGCAGGCGCAATCGCCGCTGCCGGTCGACGCTTAGGACCGACTTGTTGGTCGCATTTTCTGCGCCGAACCGGCATCCACTTCGACGGACGATGCTTTGCGACGCCTCCATTGCCCCGACGCGGGCAGGGTCGCTATTCTCATTCCGTCCCGGCGACGGATGACGCGTCATGGCGACTGCACATTTCGCACTCGAGACGCAGCCCGAATTGCAAGACCCCGGACTGCGCTTGCTTTTCGACACCTGGTTGACCCTGGCGGACGAGGACGAGGGCCTGTCGTCGGTGCCGCGCTTCGACCCACTGCACCTGCCGAAGCTGCTGCCGAACGTCTGGATCCTGGAGGTCGAGGCGGCGACGCACCGCTTCCGCATGCGCCTCACCGGCGAGAACATCAACGCGATCTACGGCCGTAGCATCGCCGGGCTGTATTTCAAGGAGGTGTTCCAGCCGGGCGACGTCGAGATCATCGTGGCGCGCTACACCAGGGCGCTGTGCGAGCCCGCGATCTTCCACGCCAGCGGCTCGGTCTACGCGGCCGGCGGCAGCCTCACGGTGGGCGAGCGGCTCGGCCTGCCGATGCTGGGGCGGGAGGGGCGGACCAACACCCTGCTCGGCGCCACGGTCTATCGCAGTCCGCTGGACAAGATCGCCGCGGTGCGCCTCTCCGACGCCCAGCCGCAATTCCACCGCATCCGCGCCGCCAACCACCAGGCGGTGGAGATCGCCGGCGGCTAGCGTGCGTGACTTGCGGTCGGAGACGACGCTATGCTTGCGGTATTCACGCGGCCGGGGTGGCGCGGCATGGAATATTCGGGTTTTCATATCGAGACACCGCCCGTCCTGGCGGACGAGCGGTTGCGATCGCTCTATGACTATTGGCATGCGCTGGCCGTGGCGGCCGGCGGACTGCCGTCGATCCAGTCGTTCGATCCGCTGCATCGGCCGAGGCTGCTGCCGAACCTGTGGATCCTGGAAGTGGCGCCCGATACCGGGCGCTTTCGCATGCGGCTGGCGGGCGAGAACATCAACGCGGTCTACCGGCGCAACATCGGCGGGCAGTATCTCGGCGACGTGTTCCAGCCTTCGGAGATCGCACTGATGGTGGAGCGCTACAGCCGTGCCCTCACCGAGCCCGCAATCGTGCGCGCGATCGGCGCGGTCTATGTCGCGGCCGGCCGCCTGACCCAGGGCGAACGCCTGGCCCTGCCCATGGTCGGGCGCACCGGTCTCACCGACACCATGCTGGGCGCGACCTTCTACGACGAGCACACGGTCCAGCCCGGCGCGGTCCATGTCCTGAGCAACGAGCCGTCCTTCTATCCGGTGCGCGCCGGCAACCATCGCGCGCCGCCGATCGCCGGCGGCTGACGCGACCCGCGTGACTTCCGCGCACGGACCGCGATAGGATGAGTTGCAGCATGCGGCCATGGGGTGGCGCGGCATGGGATATTCAGGTTTCGAAGTCCGGACTCCACCGCCGACCGCCGATGCGCATCTGCGATCGCTGTATCTTTATTGGCGCGAGCTGGCGCAGGCGGCCGGCGGCCTGCCGCAGGTCCAGGCCTTCGATCCGCTGCACCTGCCCAAGGTGCTGCAGCACATCTGGATCGTGGAAATAGACTCCGCCTCGCATCGGTTCCGGGTCCGCCTGGCCGGCGAGAGCATCAACGCGATCTATGGCCGCAACATCGGCGGCCAGTATTTTCGCGATGTGTACGATCCGTCCGACATCGATACGATCATCGCGCGCTATGGCCGCTGCCTGTCGCAGCCGGCGATCTTCCGCGCCACCGGCTCGATCTATGCCGCTGCCGGCCGGCTCACCGCGGGCGAGCGCCTCGCTTTGCCGATGCTGGGCCGCGGCGGCGTGACCGACACGCTGCTGGGCGCCACCGTCTATGGCGCAAAGGTCGAGCGCCAGGCTGATGTGCTGATCACCGGCGACGTGCCGGAGTTCTTTCCGGTCCACGCCGGCAATCACAAGCCGCCGGAGATAGCAGGGCCGTGACGTGCCCGGCCTGCCAAGATATCGCCGATGAACTTCCGGACGAACGCATCTGTCATGGCAGCATTCCAGCCGATCGACATGACAAAAGCCGCGCGGCCACCGATCACCCGCTCGCGATAATACTCGACCATCGCGGCATCCTCGCCGAGGACGACGCCGTTGATGGTGCCGCGGCCGGCGACGAAGCGGTCGCGCGCCTGCCCAGGATCCTCGCCGACATTGTCCTTGCCGTTGCCGACGATGTTGATCACGGCGCGGTCGCCGACGAACGGCGCCGTGAGCTGCATGGCGTCGGCATACTCGATCGCCTGGGAGAGGTCCGTCAGCCGCCCGACATACCATTCCACGTGGGCACGCCCTTCGAGCTCAAGGTTTATGAGCTGTCGCGCTTCGATCGCCTGCGCGGCGATCTCCGCGTCCTGCGGCGATTCGATGGTCATCCACGACACCACGGACGGGAACTGCCCGTGGTGCCAGGCGAATACCGCAAATCCGATGCGCTTGTGCTTGCCGGCCTTGATGGCCGTCATTACGCGCGGGTCCCGGATCGCGCCCGCCAGGCCGGCCAATTCCTGCTGTACCTGGTCGGGACTGATGGAATTGGAGATGTCGAGGCCGGTCACGACGTTCGCATCGGTCGGCGTGCCGGCGGCGGCCAAGGGGCCGCTGGCGATCATCGCCAAGCCGAATAAGACGATCGCGGCCCTCGTACATCGTTTCATCGCTGCCTCCGTTCGCAGGCGTTAAGCCCCAGGATTCCTGTCCGTCGCGGTGCCGATCCAGGAAACCAGACCGGCGCGAAAAGTCCGTGAGGCCGCCGTCAGCTTGAATTGCTGCGACCGTGAATAGCGCGTAAAGTTCCGATTGAGACGCCACACGCGTTACCCAATCATCATGGATACGCTGTCGCCATTGCCCGTATGCGTGCGCGTGCTGGGGGGCTTCGAGCTCATCGGCGCGGGCGGCGACAGCCTGACTCTTCCAGGCAAGAAATTACGTGCACTGGTGGCTCTCCTCGCCCTGCCGCCCAGCCTGGGCTGGTCTCGCGAGCGGCTGACGGCGATGCTGTGGGGCGACCGCGAGGAAGAGCTGGCGCGCGGCAGCCTGCGCCAGGCGCTGGCCGAGCTGCGGCGCGTGCTCGGCGATGGCGCGCTGATCGCGGATCGCGACACTGTTGCCTTCGACCCTGCCACGGTCACCGTCGATGCCGCGGAGTTCTGCGCGCTGTGCGCGGCCAGCCAGTGGGAGCGGGCGGCGCTAGCCTATCGCGGCGATCTGCTGGCGGGCGTCAGCCTGCCCAACGGCGCTTTCGCGGATTGGCTGCTGGTGGAGCAGACCCGGCTGCACGACTTGGCCCTCAGGGTATTGGGGCAAGTGCTCGACCGTCAAACGGGCGATGCCGCGATCGCGACGGCGCAACGCCTACTGGCGCTCGATCCCGACCGCGAGGACATCCATCGCGCCCTGATGCGGCTGTATGCGGCGTCCGGCGACCGGTCCCAGGCGCTGAAGCAATATCAGCTGTGCCGCGATCACCTGCAGCGCGACCTGGGCGTGAAGCCGGCGGCCGAGACCGAACGCCTGTTCGAGGAGCTGCGCCAGTCGCCGGCAGGGCGCGCGATAGCGCCGGCGCCGCAATCACCGGCGCCTCAGCCAGCGGCAGCGACAGCGAAGCCGCCCGCGCCCGATCGCAGGCGGTGGCGCCGCGCGCACCAGGTTGCGGCCGCTGTCGGCGCTATCGTGGTCGCGCTGGGCGTTTGGCTGTTCGCCGCGCCGACGGCGCGCGAGCCGGTCAATGGATCGCCAGCCTCGGTCCTCGTCCTGCCGTTCGAGAACATGAGCGACGACCCGCAGCAACTCTATTTCGCCGACGGCATAACCGAAGACCTGATGACCGACCTGTCGCAGGTCAAAGAGCTGACGGTGATCGCGCGCAACTCGGCCTTCGGCTACCGCGACCGCGCCGTCGACATTCCGGAAACCGCGCGCACCCTCGGCATCCGCTACGTGATCGAAGGCAGCGTGCGGCGCGCCGGCGACCAGGTGCGGATCAATGTGCAGCTGATCGACGCGGCCAGCGGCAACCAGCAATGGGCCGATCGCTACGACGGCTCGCTGGTCGACATCTTCGCGTTGCAGGACCGGGTGACCGGCGCGGTGGTCGACGCCATGGCGATGCGACTGACTGCCGGCGAGCAGCGCGCGCTGGCACAACACGAGACCACGTCGCTCGAGGCCTATGACGCCTTCCTGCGCGGCTGGGACCGCTACAAGCGGGCGACGCCGGCGGACCTGGCGAAGGCGCTCCCGTTCTTCCAGCAAGCGATCGAGCTGGATGCCAGCTATGGCCGCGCCCACGCCGCTTTGGCCATGATCTACTTCCAGGCCTATGACCAGGCCTGGACCGGGAGCCTTGGCATCTCGGCCGACGATGTCTATCGCAAGGCCCGCGACCATCTGGCGGTGGCGCAGAAGTACCCGACATCCACCGCCCACCAGGTCGCCGGCAGCATGTACCGGGCGCGCGGCTGGCACGAGCGGGCGATCAAGGAGTTCGACGCGGCCATCGCGCTCGATCCCACCGATTCCTGGAGCTACGTCTATGCCGCGCACAGCTGGCTCGCGGCCGGCGACCTCGCGAAGGCCGAGGCGCAGATCAGGATCGCCATGCGGCTCGATCCGCATCCGCCGCCGGCCTTCATGTTCTATCAAGGGCTGGTGGAGTTCGCGCAGGGCCGGCTGGATCAGGCGGGTTCGACCTTCGAACAGGCGGCTCGGCTGAGCCCACAGGATCCCTTGCCGAGGTTGCTGCTGGTGGCAACCTACGGCGCGACTGGCGATCGGCCCAGGGCGCAGGAGGCGCTGGCCGCTTTCAACGCCTTGCGCGCCCGTCAGGGCGGGATCCCGCTGGTGCTGGATTGCTACTACCTCAGCAATCTCGGGTCGTTCAGCGTCGGGCAGCGCGGGTTGTGGGTTGCGCTGCGCGCAGCCGGCGTGCCGCGCTGGTTCGACGAAGGAGAGTTCGAGCCCAACCGCGTGCACGGGACGGAGATCGATGCGCTGTTCGTGGGCAACCGGCTGCACGGCCGGAGCCTTGAGACCGGAGAGGAGCACGGCCTGTCGGTGGCGGCCGACGGCAGCGGCATCATCTTCGGGGATTGGGGCGTCGGCAGCGGCCACGTAAGGTTCGAGGGCGATGACGTCTGCTTCGAGACGCCGATCGGCTACGTCAATTGCGCCGACATCTATCGCAATCCGGATGGCGCGCGGGCAACGGAGAACGAGTATTTCTGGGTCGACCGGGCAGGCGGCGCGTTCCCGTTCTCGATCGTGCGCTGAGGATCAGCGCGGCGCGCCCGATTTCGGCGCCTGATAGACCAGCACCCCGGCGATTCCGGCCGCCACCATCAGGAACACGCCGAACGGGATCGACATCGGCCCGAAGGCGGCGCTGCCGAGGACGCCATGGCCGGTGACGCTGGCGCCGAGGGCGACGCCGAGGGCGGCCACCCGCAACGCGGTGGCGCGCCGCACGCGCCCGGTCAGATGCGCGAACAGGAACAGCGAGAAGCACAAGCAGACGGCCACCAGGGCGACCGCGCCAATCAGGATCGACGTCAGCATGGGATCAACAAACTGCATTCAACCGCGATGATCTAGCCTACGATGGTTGCCGATTGGTGAACGATGATGCAGATCACAGCATGACGCCGCGACCCGCAGATTTGATCGACCGAAGGATATAGAAACCCAACAATCTGGCGAGATTTAGGCAAGCAGCGCCGGCAGCTCGGCGAGCGAGCGGATGCGGCGCAGGCCCTGCGCCTCCGGCCAGCGCGCCTGCACCACGCCCCACGGCCCGCGCGCGAGGTGGATCGCCTGCAGGCCGGCGGCGAGCGCGGGCAACACGTCATTGTCGATGCTGTCGCCGATATAGGTGATGTGCGCCGGCTCACAGCCGGCTGCCGCGATCATGCGGCGGAAGAATCGGGCATCGGGCTTGGAGACCTTCCAGCTGGCGGCGGAGCCGATGAAGTCCGGCTGGAACGGCAAGGTGCGCAGGAAGGCTTCGGTCTCCGCGCTGGTGTTGCCGGCGAGACCGACGCGGTGGCCGGAGTCGCGCGCCCAGCTCAGCGTCGGCAGGGCGTCGGGATAGAGGTCGGCAAGCACGAAGGCGTCGGTGATGCCGGCCGCCCGGCGCGCCGTGCGTTCGTGGGCGCGATCGAGGTCCGGTTTGAACAGGCGGAAGACCTCGTGGTACGGCCGACGCGCCTCGATGACCGCGCCGAGCGCGGCGAAGAAGGTGCCGCGCGGCACTTGCAGCCAGTCTGCCCATGAGCCGAGCCAGCGCTCCTCGCTCGCCAGGGTCTCGCCGACATCGAACACAAGCCACATCCCGCTACCTTCACGTCCGCCGACGTTGCTGAAGATACCTAGGGCTGGGACAGCCACTGTTTGGCGGCCGAGGCCGCCGCCTGGTAGCCGGCAAGATCGTAGGTCACCGTCTGGATGCCTCCGCTTCTGCCGCGAACGGTGAGGATCATCTCCGTCCCGCCGTCCAGCTGGCGGCGCAGCCCGGCCACATCGCTGTCCTCGAGCATGCACAAGGTCGGTGCCAGGCATTGCTTCAGGGCAACCGCCGGATTGCCGTCGATCGCGATGCTGGCCGGAGCGTAGGGCGCGGACTGCACAAAACCATAATCGTCGACCGCATTGATGACGAAGACCAGCTTGCCGGGCGCGTCCGAGTCCAGCTCCGGAGCGGTGAGCGACCGCCATATCGAGCAGTTTCGCTCCCGCGTCTTCTCGTCGACGCTGCATTCGGTGAGCCAGGGCGACGTCCTGTGCACGACCTCCTCTCCGGCCAGGGCGGGCCCGCGCGCCGCCATTCCGCCGCAGAGCAGCGCGATGCTTCCCATCGCCATCAAGAAGCGGTTGTCGTCCTTCATGTCGAATATCCCGCTAGAGAGAGCATGCACGTCTAACCCGGCAGCGGCAGGCTGCGCGGGGCGACCGGCGAGGACTGCACGATCGAGGTGGTGGTCTGGCCGTGGGCCAGGAACCGGTCGAGCAGACCGTCCAGCTCGTCGAGCCCGCGCAGGTGCGCCCGCAGCAGGAAGCAATCCTCGCCGGTAATGCGATGGCATTCGGTCACCTGCGGCAGAGACTGGGCGAGCTTGGCGATCTTCGGCAGCTGTCCCGGCATCGGCCGCACCCGGATCAGGACGGCGATCGGAAAGCCGAGCGCCCTGGGGTCGAGATCGACGCGCCAGCCCTTGATGACGCCGGCGTCCTCCAGCCGCAGCAGCCGCTCGCGCGTCGCCGGCGCCGACAAACCGACCCGCCGCGCCAGCGCGGTGATCGAGGCGCGCGGCGTCTTGAGCAGGGCGGCGAGGAGCATTTGATTGCGCTCATCGAGCAGCAGCTTCGAAATAGTCATGAGCCCGGCCTCCAGCCTTCGGAGCGAAGGCGAATTGCGCTTACCGCTTTCGGCAAATGATAGATTTCCGGCTTGCCGGAGGCCATGCCTAATCGTCATCAGGATAGCGGTGAACGATCCCGCAGGCGCTATTCGGCGACGCCGCGCTGACGATCGGGCGCGGTCAATCGGTGCTGGAACCAGGCGCGCGCCAGCCGCGCCACCACCTCGAGAGCGCCCGGCTCCTCGAACAGGTGAGTCGCGCCCGGAACGACCGCCATCTCCTTTTCGGCGCGCAGCCGATCGAGCGCGAGCTGGTTCAGTGGCAGTACTGCCGTATCGTCGCCGCCGACGATCAGGAGCGTCGGCGCCTGCACGCGCGGCAGGGCATCGTGCGCCAGGTCGGGCCGCCCGCCGCGCGACACCACTGCGGCGACATCCTCGGGCCGCTCCGCCGCCGCCACCAGGGCGGCGGCCGCGCCGGTGCTGGCGCCGAAGCAGCCGACCCGGAACGCGCGCGTGGTCGGCTCCTTCTTCAGCCAGGCGATCGTCCCGACCAGACGGCCGGCGAGCAGGCCGATGTCGAAGCGCAGATGCCGGGTGCGCGCTTCCAGCATCTCTTCCTCGGGGGTGAGCAAGTCGATCAGCAGGGTCCCGAGCTTCGCGTCGTTGAGCTGGCGCGCGACATAGCGGTTGCGCGGCGAATGCCGGCTGCTGCCGCTGCCATGCGCGAACAGCACCAGGCCGGTTGCATCGCGCGGCAGGGCGAGATCGCCCTCCAGCTCCAGGGTACCAGCCGGGACACGCACGAGTCGTTCTCTTGTCATCATGGGACTACACCGCGAATGGATAGGTCTCAGGCATCTCGCCGGCTTCCCAGCTCGCCGTCCTTTCGAGCGGCGTCACGGCACGGGTCTCATCGAAATGCAGCACGGCATCGAACTGGTCCGGCAGGCTCGCCTTGAAATAGTGGCTGAGTCGCTCGGTCTCCGGACGGTAGATCACGCCGATGGCGCGCTCCAGCCGCGGCGCGCGCAGCTGCTCCGCCACGTCGAGATGCGCGCTCCACACGATCAGGAAGCGTGGTGTGCCGACCTCATGGAACAGGGTTTCGTAGCTGCCTTCCAGGGCCGGCCGCACCCGCTTGCGCTCCGCGGCCTCGCCCCAGTCGGATGCGGCGGTGACGGCGCCGTGGTGGGTTGTGAAGCCGATCAGCATGCAATCGCCGCCGTATCGCTCGCGCACCAGCTGCCCGACATTGAGCTCGCCACGCCTGCTCATGTCAGTCGTGCGCGCATCGCCGAGATGCGAGTTGTGCGCCCAGACCGCGATCTTGGCCGCGATCTTGGCCGGGCTGCCGCCACGGCTGAGATAGTCCTCCAGCGCATCCAGCGTCTCCGCCATGTGCTGGTCGCGCAGGTTCCAGCTCGACGCGCGGCCGAGATACATGGTGCGGTAGTAGCTCTCGGCATTCTTCACCAGGCGCGCGTTCTGCTCGGCGAAGAAGTGGTCGGGGTGCCGGTTCGGATCGCCGGCCAGGCGCTGCATCTCGACCAGCTGCGCGATCGCCTCCTGCTCGCAGGACTTGGAGAGATCGAGCCGGGTCAGCAGGCCGTAGTTCTGCGCATCCTCGCCGATACCGCCGAAGCAGGCATAGCGTTGACGGGCACGCCTGGCGGCCGCGGGATCGGCCCTGTCGAGATATTGCAGGACGGCCTTCATCGAGGCGTGCAGGCTGTAGAGGTCGAGGCCGTAGAAGCCGACCTTGCGCGCATCCGACGGCAGCGCGTCGTTGTGCTCGCGCAGCCATTCGACGAAGTCCACCATCACGGTGTTGCGCCACATCCAGGTCGGGAAGCGTCGGAAATCCGACAGCGCCTCCGCCGCGTCGAGGTCGCCGGAGCGGCCCTGCACATAGCGGTTGACGCGATCGGCGTCGGGCCAGTCGGCCTCGACCGCCACCGCCGTGAAGCCCTTCTCGGTGATCAGGCGCTTGGTGATCTCCGCGCGCTCCTGGTAGAACTCGTGGGTGCCGTGCGAGGCCTCGCCCAGTAGCGCGAAGCGCGCTTCGCCGAGCCACTTCAGCAGCGGGTCGTAGTCGTGCAGCGAGCCGGTCAGCGGCTCGGCGGCGATGCGGATCGCCTCGACCAGGGCGCGGTCGGCCTTGTTGAGCGATCGTTCGCCGACCGGCGGCTTGGCTTCGGCCAGCAGCATGCGCACTTCGTCGTCGCTGGTCTGGCCGAAATCGTCGTACCAGCGGCCGACCGAGCCGAACTGCGCCGGCGTCGCCGCGCACATCACGTCATCGGCCAGCTTCGCCATCTCGGCACAGCTTTCCGGCGGCGCGATCGGCACCGCCATCACGATGCGCGCCGGCTGCATCTGCCGCAGCGCCTTGATCGCGACCTGCATGGTGGAGCCGGTGGCAAGGCCGTCGTCGACCAGGATCACGGTCTTTCCGCGTACGTCCGGCTTGGGGCCGTCGCGGTACAGCTGCTCGCGCCGCGCCAGCTCCCGCTGCTCGCGCGCGATGCTCGCCTCGACCGCTTGCGGCGGAATGCTCAGGCGCTCGATCAAGGTGTCGTTCAGCACCTGCGCGCCGCCGGTCGCGATCGCGCCCATCGCCAGCTCCTCGTAGCCGGGCACGCCGACCTTGCGCACCAGGAACACATCGAGCGGCGCCTTGAGGGCGCGCGCGACCTCGAAAGCCACCGGCACGCCGCCGCGCGGCAAAGCGAGGACCAGCACGTCCGGCCGGTCGCGATAGGAGACGAGCTTGGCGGCAAGCTGACGGCCGGCATCACGGCGGTCGCGGAACAGCGCCTCTCTTTGCAGGATTCGAACCATGGCGCGGTCCTCCCGAAGTTTCCTTCACAGAACAACGGCGACCGCAATCGGCTCCCCCCGGATCGTGGCCGCCAAGACCGCGGGAGGACGCCCTCCGGGCCTTCGAATCGACGGCAGGCGGAGGCGCCTGCCTTTCGACCGGGATGGCGCTTGGCGGCCTGGTCCGGCAGGCTTGCGGCCATGATCGGCCAGTCCTCCTCGCTTGCGCTGAGCCACCGCGTCCCGCCGCACGCCTATTTCGTGGTGAGCGCGGTATTCCATTATCTCGGCCCGTCGTTTGCCGTGCTGCTGTTCGCGGCGGTCGAGCCGCTGGGCGTGGCATGGCTGCGGATCGCGAGCGCGGCGATCGTGTTCGCGCTGTGGCGCCGGCCGCTGCGCTATCTGCGCGCGGCGTCGAAGCAGGAACGCTGGCTGATCGTGGCCATGGCGGCGACCCTGGCGGCGATGAACTGCACCTTCTACCTGGCGATCGCGCGGCTGCCGCTGGCGACGGTCGGGGCGATCGAGTTCCTGGGGCCGATCCTGCTGGCGGCGATCGGCCTGCGCACGCAGCGCAACATCGCCGCCTTGTCGCTGGCGGTCGCGGGGGTGTGGTATCTCACCGACGCGCGCTGGGTGGCAGAGCCGCTCGGCTACGTCTATGCCTTCGTGAACTGCGCGCTGTTCGTGCTCTACGTGGTGCTGGGCCATCGCCTGGCGGCCGCAGGCGGAGCCGGCGGCATCGAGCGGCTGAGCGCCGCCATGCTGGTGGCGATGGTGTTCGCGCTGCCGATCGGGATCGGTGAGGCGCTGCCGGCCTTCATGAGCCCGCTGCTGCTGGCGGCGGGCATCGGCGTCGGCATCTCGTCGTCGGTCATTCCCTATGTGTGCGACCAGCTCGCGATGGCACGCCTGCCGCGCGCCACCTTCGCGCTGCTGCTGGCGCTGCTGCCCGCGACCGCCACGCTGATCGGCATCGTCGTGCTGCAACAGATTCCGACCCACGCCGAGATGGCCGGCATCGCCCTGGTGATCGTCGGCGTCGCGCTCCACCGCAGCGAAGCGCGAGCCTGAGCATTTTCAGCCGAAGTGGAAGCCGGTTCGGCGTCGAAAATGCGACCACAAGAAGGTCTATTTCGGCGCCATCACGGTGTGGTAGGGCGCGGTCGGCTTGTCGCCGGCGGCGAACGGGCCAGGCACCTTGTGCTTCACCGGCTTCAGCGAGCGCAGATAGGCGACCACCGCGGCCGCGTCATCGGCGGTGATGTGCGCGTATGATATCCACGGCATCGCCGGCGACAGCTGCCGGCCGTCGGGCCTGACGCCGGTGGTGAAGGCGGTGATGATCTCCGCGTCGGTCCAGGTGCCGAGGCCGGTCTCTTCGTCCGGCGTGAGATTGGGCGGATAGAACACGCCCATGCCCGGAATCTCGAAGCCGATGTCGGAGCCGGCGAGCGGCGTCTCCAGGTTGGGCTGCGGCGTGAAGGCGCCGGTATGATGGCAGCCGCCGCAATCCATGATGTGCGCGAGATACCTCCCGCGCTCGACCGGCGATTCGGCCCTCGCCGCCTGGGCAATCAAAGAGGCGACGGCAACAGCCGCCGCCAGGATACGCAGATGCATGATTGTGCTCCGTGGTCGATTGCGCCTCACGCCGCATGCCAACAGCGCCGTGCGGCGCGCGCTCAGACCGGGTGTGACCTGCTTCACAGGATCCTTGCGGGTCATCGCGCGCGCGACTCCGCGAGCGCGGCGCGAACCAGCGCGCGCACGGCCCAGCTCTTGACGTCGCGCGCGACCGTCTCGTCGAGACGCAGGACGTCGCGGAACACCACCATCGATTCGGAGCCGAAGATCATCGCCAGCGCCGTGCGCAGCCTGCCATAGCTGCCCTTCTTGAAGCGGGTGCGGGCGGGCGCCAGCGCGGCGTCGATCAAAGGCGTGCGGCGGTTCTGCCGATACGGCACCGTCTCGTCGGCATTCTCTCCTGCAGCGCGCGCAAGCGTGGCCGACAGCATGAGCCGGATCGCGGCCTCGTTGTCGTACACCAGGCGGTGCATCGCGGCTTCGGCCCGGTCGACCCGCTCCTCGGGATCGGTCGATCCGTCGCCGGCGAACAGCGCGTCCCAGTCCGGCGCCCCGGCGTCCAGCGGCGCCTCCGCCAGCAGCGCCTCCACGTTGGGAAAGTAGCGGTACGCCGTCGCCCGCGAGACCCTGGCCGCCGCCGCCACCTCCTCCAGGCTCGGCTTGTGGCCGTTCTTCATCAGCCGGCCGGCCGCATCGATCAGGTCCTTGCGGGTCCGGTAGCGCTGGTTGGCCCGCTCGGGCGGCTTTCTCTTCGCCATCTCAGCCCTGCGGAAGCTGCCGCATCACGGCCGCCAGATCGGGCCACACGGCCTCGCGCCGGATCCGGCCGTCCGCGCCGAACTCCATCACGTGGAGCAGGCGGAACTCCAAGGGGCGTCCCCTGCCTTCGAGGCCGAACGGCCGGCCGACGGCTTTGCCCTTCCACAGCGATTCATCGATCATGAAGCCATCGCCGTACAGCCGCCGGAGGCAGGTCACCTGGCCGTCCGCCAGATCGGCGAACAGCGCCTCGTAGAACGGCCGCGCCTGGTCGCGGCCGCGGGCGGGGCCAGCAGGCCAGCCGACCACGTCATGCTCCACGTCGCCGGCCAGGGTCGAGAGGACGCCCGCCACATCGTCGCGGGCCTCGAAGCCGAAATGCTCGTCGATCTTGCGGTCCATGTCCGCGGGTGTCAGGGCCATGTCGCGGTTTCCCGTCCAGTTGGACATCGATACAACAATCGTATAATGAGACGATCGTCTCGTGTCAAGACGTTTGGCGCGTTGGGGTGCAAATGCTGCCAAAATCGCAGTGCTTCGCGCCCCTCGCTGCAATTTCAATCCCAGCCGCCGCCGCATTTCATCCAAGTCTCGCCATGGTCTCGACACGCGCCTTGGCCAGGATCGAGGCGAAGGATCACGAGGTCACGCGATGTCGTTTGCGTCTGCGGTTGCTTTGTCGTTCGGGCCGGTGCTGGTTGCGATCCTGGCCGCCGCGCTCATCCTGCCGCGTGCGTGGCTTGCGTCGTACGCCGCATTCGTGATCGTCGCGGCCGTGGTCTACGCGGACTACAGCGTCCGCTACGAAGACGCGACGCTCCGCACCATGTTCTCGGCCTTGTTCGGCATGCTGGTGGTGGCGGCGTTGGCCGCCGGCCTCGTCACGCGCTGGGCGCTGAAGTCGCGGCGGCCGCAATCGGACTGAAGGGCTACCTGCGCCCCAGCCGCTTCTCGATCGCGTCCCAGATGCGGTCTTCGAGCACGACCTTGTCGAAGCGGTTGATCTCCTGCAGGCCGGTGGGCGAGGTGACGTTGATCTCGGTCAGGTAGTTGCCGATCACGTCGATGCCGACGAAGATCATGCCGCGCTCGCGCAGGGCGGGACCGATGGCGCTGCAGATCTCGCGGTCGCGCTGGGTGAGCGCTGATTTCTCCGCCCGCCCGCCGACATGCATGTTGGAGCGCGATTCGCCCGCCGCCGGCACGCGGTTGATGGCGCCGACCGCTTCGCCGTCGATCAGGATGATGCGCTTGTCGCCGAGGCGCACCTCGGGCACGTAGCGCTGCACCTGGATCGGCTCGCGATAGAACTGGGTGAACATTTCCAGCAGCGAGCCGAGGTTGTCGTCGTCCGGCTTCAGGTGGAATACGCCGGCGCCGCCGTTGCCGAACAGCGGCTTCAGGATGATGTCCTTGTGCTGCTCGCGGAAGGCCACGATCTCGCGGCGGTCTGAGGTGATGACAGTGGGCGGCATCAGCTCGGGGAAATGCGTCACGAACAGCTTCTCCGGCGCGTTGCGCACGTGGACCGGATCGTTCACCACCAGCGTCTTCGGGTGCACCGTCTCCAGGATGTGGGTGGCGGTGATGTAGGCCATGTCGAACGGCGGGTCCTGGCGCATCAGG
>DATFDU010000493.1:0-5445 GCA_035251915.1 Dongiaceae bacterium
GGCGATCATCGCCGGCCTGGTCGGCGTGCTGCTGATCCTGAAGCCCGACGCCGGCGGCTTCCTCGATCCGTGGCTGCTTCTGCCGGTCGTCTGCAGCGTGATGTACGCGATCTATCTGATCGCGACCCGGCTGGTCAGCCGCACCGACGCGCCGGCGACCAGCTTTTTCTATATCGGCGTCGCCGGCGCAGTGACGGCAACCCTGGTCGGGCCGTTCTTCTGGGCCGATCTCCAAGGATGGGACCGCGCCTGGATGGGCTTGTTGTGCATCACCGGTATGACGGGCCACTACCTGGTGATCCGCGCCTATGAGCTGCTCGACGCCTCCGCGGTGCAGCCGATCAGCTATCTCGGCCTGGTCTATGCATCATTCTTCGGCGTCCTGCTCTACGGCGAGACGCTGACCTGGAATATCGTAGCCGGCTCCGTGATCGTGGTCGGAGCCGGCATCTTCACCATCTGGCGAGAATACATGCTCCGCCATCAAGCTCCCGTTCAAGCCGCGCGATAGCGCGGGCGGCGCGACCAGGGCGCGCACGATCAAGTACTGCGCTTCATCAGCGCATCGTACCGCCGCTGCATCTCTGCCGGCTCGACCTCTTCGACCGAGTGGCCGAGCATCCAGTCGTAGCCGAACGGGTCGCGCACGGTGCCGGAGCGCTCGCCGTAGAACTGGTCCTGCGCCGGCCGCACAAGCTTTGCGCCGGCCTTGATCGCCAGTTCGATCGTGGCGTCGGCATTGTCGACATGCAGGTGGATGACGAAGGTGCGTGGGCTATCGGGCGCGGGTGCGAGGAAGCCCATCTCCGGGAACTCGTCCGCCAGCATCAGCGTGTCCTTGCCGAACAGAAGCTCGGCGTGGCCGATGCGGCCGCTGGGCTCGGTCAGGCGAAACTTCTCGGTGGCGCCGAACGCGGCCTTGTAGAACTCGATCGCCTTGCCGGCATTCTTGACGCAGATGTATGAGAACAGCTCGTGGATCGCCATGACGGTCTCCTTGGGTCGAAGCACCGTGGCATGGTCGGGCAAAAGCCGGCCGGCGTCTTGGATGAATTTAACCGGTCAGGCGGCCGCCAGCCGCGCCCAGATCGGCGTGTGATCGGAGGGCCGGTCGAGCTTGCGCGGCTCCTTGTCGATGCCGACGGCTTCGAGCAGGTCGGCCGCCTGCGGCGATAGCATCAGATGATCGATGCGCAGGCCCTCGTTGCGCGGCCAGCGCATGGCCTGATAGTCCCAGAAGGTGTAGTGCCGCCCGCTCGGATAGAGCGCGCGCAGGGCGTCGACATAGCCGAGGTTCATGAACTCGCGCCAGCGCTGGCGCGTCTCGATCTGGCACAAGGCGTCGTCCGCCATCGCGTGCACGTCGAACACGTCATCGTCGCTCGGGCAGACGTTGAAGTCGCCGCCCAGCACCACGATCTCCTCGCGCTGCAACAGATCGCGCGCGTGGCGGATCAGGCGATCCATCCAGCGCAGCTTGTAGGGAAACTTCTCGGTGTCGATCGGATTGCCGTTCGGCAAGTAGATGCTGGCCACGCGCACCGGCCGGTCATGCGGCGCCGGCACATGGATCACCGCTTCGAGATAGCGCGCCTGGTCGTCGGTGTCGTCGCCGGGCAGGGCGCGCAGCTCGACCGTGTGCTTGGCCTTGGACAGCAGCGCGACGCCATGGCGCGCCTTCATGCCGACCGCGGAGACCTGGTAGCCCAGGCTCTCGATCTCCATGCGCGGCAGGTCTTCGTCCAGGCACTTGATCTCCTGCAGCAGGGCGACATCGGGCGCCGCGCTTTTCAGCCAGCCGGTGAGGTGCGGCATGCGCACGCGCAGCGAATTGACGTTGAAGCTGGCGACGGTGAGCACTTTCCGGCCGTCAGCCGATCGAGAACGAACTGCCGCAGCCGCAGGAGGACTTGGCGTTGGGGTTCTTCACCTGGAACGAGGCGCCGACCAGATCCTCGACGAAATCGATCTCGGCGCCCGACAGCAGGTCGAGCGAGGTGTCGTCGATCACCACCTTCACCCCGTCGCGCTCGAACAGGTGGTCGTCGGCCTGGACTGCATTGTCGAACGTAAAGCCGTACTGAAAGCCCGAGCAGCCGCCGCCCGAGACGCTGAGGCGCAGCATCAGGCTGGCATCGCCTTCCGCCGAGATCAGGCTGGCGATGCGCTTGACGGCATTCTCGGACAGGCTGACCTGGCGTTCCGGCATGGGCGACATGTCATTCATGGACTAAACCGCTGTGAATTGAACTCTCGGCGTTAAATGTAGGGCGCCGGGGCCGAATGTCAAACGCCGCCCCGGACTGCGAGCCATGCGCTAAGTGCCTGACAGCTAAGGGGAACCGCGGCCCCGAGGCAGGTCGTCCGCGACCTCGAACCAGGGCACCTGGTATTCGCAGTAGGCGTGGCCCTGGGGTTTCAGGTCCTCCAGGTGCTCGGCCGAGCCCAGGAGCAGGTGAATCTGGTCCGGCCAGCGCGGGGATTCGTAGCTGATCGGCGTCCCGCAGGTGCCACAGAATTGCCGGATCGCATCCGGCGAGGAGGCATAGCGCGCCGGCGCCTCGCCCTCGAAGACCAGGTCCTGCGGCCGGTAGCCGGCATAGGGCGCGATGACGCTGCCGGTCGCACGCCGGCAGCTGGGGCAGTGGCAATAGGCGACCCAGATCGGGGCGGCAATGGCGCGATAGCGCACTTTTCGGCACAGGCAATGGCCGGTCACTTCGGGGTAGGCGGAGGCGGATGACATGCTGGCTCCTTTCTACCGTTGCGAGTCTGGCAGGCCGAGGCTCCGTTGCCAGGGCCAGGGCTCTACTCTAGCTTCCCGGCATGCAAATTCATGCCAGCAATCCCGAGGCGTCGCGCGGCCGGCTGGTGGCCGAGGAGGAGAGCGCCAACCGGTCGGTGTTCCAGCGCGATCGCGACCGCATCATCCACTCGACGGCGTTCCGCCGCCTGAAGCACAAGACCCAGGTCTTCGTGTACCACGAAGGCGATCACTATCGCACGCGCCTGACGCACAGCATCGAGGTGGCGCAGATCGCGCGCTCGATCGCACGCGCACTCAGCCTCAACGAAGACCTCGCGGAAGCGGTCGCGCTCGCGCACGACCTCGGGCACACGCCGTTCGGTCATGCCGGCGAGGACGCGCTGGCGCACCGCATGGCGGAGTTCGGCGGCTTCGACCACAACGAGCAGACCTTCCGCATTGTGACCCTGCTGGAGCGGCGCTACGCGGCGTTCGACGGACTCAATCTCACCTGGGAAACGCTCGAAGGCGTGGTCAAGCACAACGGCCCGCTCATCGGTCCGCACGCCTCGGCGAAAGCGCAGGCAAGGCCTGTGCCGCAGACGATTTCGCGCTATTGCGAGACCTGGGATCTGGAGCTCGACGGCTTCGCCGGGCCCGAAGCGCAAGTCGCGGCGATCAGCGACGACATCGCCTACAACAACCATGACATCGATGACGGACTGCGCGCGGGATTGTTCACGCTCGGCGATCTGAAGGATGTGCCGCTCGCCGGGCCGGTGATCGCCGATGTCTCGGCGCGCTATCCCGGATTGGAGCTGCCGCGTCTGATCCATGAATCGATCCGGCGCATGATCAATCTCATGGTGCGCGACGTCGTCTCTGAATCGACGCGCCGCCTCGCAGGCATCAAGTCGGGCGCCGACGTGCGCGCGCAGAAGGCGCCGGTGATCGCGTTCTCCGATGCGATGCGCGCCAACGATCGCGCGCTCAAGGAGTTCCTGTTCGCGCGCATGTACCGCCACCACCGCGTCAACCAGATGACGATGAAGGCCAAGCGCGTGGTGAGCGAGTTGTTCGACCTGCATCTGGAGCAGCCGCAGTGCCTGCCTGCGGAGTGGCAGGCCCAGGTGGCGGGACAAGACGAGGCGGCCGCCGCGCGTCTGGTGGCCGACTATATCGCCGGCATGACGGACAAGTTTGCGCTGGAAACCCACCAGCACTTGTTCGACTTATACGAGCACTTGTAATAGGCCAAAAAGTCTAGTTGAATCCGTCATTTAATGGAGTTATCCACGACGTGATTTTCTTGACCGACTCGGGGAATCGCTGATTCTCTGAATCGAGAACAGCTTGCAGCGCTGTCCGGGCGAGGGGGAATTGACCGGACAGAGGGCACGTCAGCCGCGCCGACGTCGAGCCAGGGTGCGGCGATCGCAGGCCGTACTTTGCTGGAGAAGCGAGCCATGTCGTCAGAGAAACCCGACCAGATCCAAGCGAGCGTTGCCGCGGCCCTGAGCCGCCTGCGCGGCGATCTCGGCCCGACCGGAGCGGCCGCGCCGAAGATCGACGAGCCGCCGATGGGCGAGCGGGCGCGCCCGGCCAACGATGTGCGGGGCGATCCGTTCTTCCGATCGATCCAGCCGCCGCCGCCGGGCACCGGCATGGCCCGCGGGCCAATTCCGATGACGCCGTTCGCGCGCATGCAGGCGCCGCAGGAACCCACGGAGCAGGAGCCGTCTCCGTCCGATGCAACGAGGGACGAGGAAATGACCGTGGCGCCGGAGACGAGCGGCACCATAGAGATCCCCGATATGCCGGAGCGCGAGGAAGCATCGGAGCCGGTCTCCATGCCGGAGCCTCCGTCCCTGTCCACGGATCCTTTGGCGGGCGTCTCCGCACCGGAGCCCGTGCCGGAGCCCCAGGTTCAGCCCCCGGCCGCCGCGGCTGCTACTGCGGCAGCCGTCAACCCGCTCGCGCGCATGATGCGCGGCCCGGCTGGTTCAGCCGCTCCGGCGCAGCGCGATCTGCTGGCCGACCTGCCGCCGCCGCCGATCAGCGAACCGCTGACGGCGGACACTGAGTCAGGCGCCGCGCGCCGCAAGCGCCGTAATCGCCGTCTGCTGGCGGCGGCCGCCGTCATCGTCGTGGTCGCGCTCGGCGCCTGGCTGTGGACGGACGGCGAGCCGAGCATGGAAGTGCCGGTCATCACCGCGGACGCCACGCCCGAGAAGGTCAAGCCGGCTGAAGAAGGCGGCCTGCAGGTGCAGAACCAGGACGTCCAGGTGCTGGACCCTTCGACCCAGACCCAGACCGAGACGGTCATGCCGGAGCCGGAGCAGCCGATCACGCCGCCGGCCGCTGCGCAGATGCCCGCGGACGAGCAGGCGCCGACCGTGGTGGAGAATACCGCTCCGGACGGCAACGCCGCACCAACCGTGCAAGCGCCCGCCGCCGATGTCGCGCCCTCGCCGGACGTGCCGCTGGCCGAAACGCCCCTGCCGGCGATGGAAGAGAACGGCACGACCGAAGCCGCGCCGGCCGCGCCGGCCACCGCTACTCCCGAACCGACCCAGGCATCCGAGTCGCCAGCGGCGAGCGAGCCGGCTCCGGCCGGAAGCACGACGGCGGACGCGACACCCGCACCGGCCGCCACGCCGGAACCGGCGCCAGCGGATGAACCCGCTGCCCAGCCCGAG
>DATFDU010000494.1:0-3037 GCA_035251915.1 Dongiaceae bacterium
GATGATGATGGCGGCGACATTGTCTGGGCCGACGTCGGCCTTGAACAGGGTCTCGAGCGCCTTCAGCGATTTCTGCCAGCCGTCCTTCTCGTTCGTCTCGGGGAACGGCACGTGATAGATGTCGGTCGGGAACGGACCGAAGCCGACCTTGTAGGGCTGATACTTGCCGGTCAGCGCCATGCCCATCAGGGTGCGACCGTGGAACGCGCCGGAGAAGGCGACGACCGCCGCGCGCTTGGTGTGGGCGCGCGCGATCTTCACGGCGTTCTCGACCGCTTCCGCGCCGGTGGTGAGGAAGATGGTCTTCTTCGGGAAATCGCCTGGGGTGATGTCGTTCAGCCGCTCGGCCAAGCGGATATACTGCTCGTACGGATTCACCTGGAAGCAGGTGTGGGTGAACTTGCCGAGCTGCTCCGTCACCGCGGCCACCACCTTCGGATGGCAATGGCCGGTGTTCAGCACCGCGATGCCGCCGGCGAAATCGATCAGGCGGCGGCCTTCGACGTCGACGATCTCGGCATTCGACGCGCGCTCGGCATAGATCGCATAGGCGTTGCCCACGCCGCGGGGCACCGCGGCCATGCGGCGCTGGTGCAAGTTGGCATTGCTGGTCATGCTCGACCCCTTCCGTCCCTGAAAACGACAGGCCGAGCGAACGCCCGGCCAAACCGGCGCCACTATACCAGGGGAAATCGCGCTGAACAGCACAAGGCATGGGGCCAGCCGCAGCTTGCGCCGCGGCCGGTTTCCCATGCCGATTCAAGGGATTATCGACAGGCTTGCGGGCCGCCGATGACTGCTATGCGGCCGCCACCAGACGCGCCGCCACGCCTTCGCCGTCGAGCACCGCGGCGACCGCATGCACCACCGCGGCGACGCGCACCGCGGCCTGGATCTGTTCCGCGCTGAGGCCCGCCTTGCGCAGCTCATGCTCGTGCGATTCGATGCACATGCCGCAGCCGTTGATCGCCGACACGGCGAGCGACCACAGCTCGAAATCGACCTTCTCCACGCCGGGATTGGCCATCACGTTCATGCGCAGGCGCGCCGGCATCTTCTTGTAGTCGCCGCCCGCCAGGTGGGTGAAGCGGTAGTAGATGTTGTTCATGCCCATGATCGCCGCCGCGGCTTTGGCCGCGTTGAGCGCAGCGGGCTCCAGCTTGCCGGCGAACTCGTCCTCAATGGCTGCGATCACCTGCGGCTGGCGCGAAGCCAGCGCCGAGACGATGAATGTGCCGGCGAGCTGCTGCTGAGTCAGCGCCGTTTCGGAAGCGAGGCTCGACAGGTTGAGCTTCAGGTCCTTGGCATAGTCGGGCAGCAAGGACTTCAAGGATTCGAGCGACATGGAAATCACCTTTCAGGAAAGGGCCGCCGCAGCTCCGGGAATCTCAAAGAGCCGCGGCGGGAAATGATGGTCTGTGCCTAGGCGGCCTTCAGGACGTCCTGGCCCTTCTGCCAGTTGCAGGGGCACAGCTCATCGGTCTGCAGGGCGTCGAGCACGCGCAGGACTTCCTGCGTGTTGCGGCCGACATTGAGGTCGGTCACCGACGCGAAGCGGATGATGCCGTCCGGATCGACGATGTAGGTGGCGCGCATCGCGACGCCCTCGTTCCTGTCGAGGATGCCGAGCGCAGTCGTCAGCTCGCGCTTGATGTCCGCCAGCATCGCGAACGGCAGGTCTTTCAGGTCGGCGTGGTTCTGGCGCCAGGCCAGGTGCACGAACTCGCTGTCGATCGAGGCGCCATAGACCACGGCGTCACGGTCGTTGAAATCGCCGTTCAGCTTGCCGAATGCCGCGATCTCGGTCGGGCACACGAAGGTGAAGTCCTTGGGCCAGAAGAACACGATCTTCCACTTGCCCTTGTTGCTCTGGTCCGTGATCCGCTCGAAGGCCTTGGCCGGGTCGATATCGACCACCGCGTTCAGATCGAAGGACGGAAACTTGTCTCCAACAGTCAACATAATGCTCTCTCTCTCCAATAAACATCGTTGTGGATTGGCCCCTGGTCATCCCCGGGCGGCTCTCCCAAGACGGAAGATGGGGCTTTTCGCACTTGCGGTAAAATGAATTAATCCTATTATATTGATCGATGGCTTCGATCACACACCTGCCCAGCCTGAAGCAGCTGCGCTACCTGGTGGCGCTGGAGGAGCACCGCCATTTCGGCAAGGCCGCCGCCTCCTGCTTCGTCTCGCAATCGACCCTGAGCGCGGGCCTCAAGGAGCTGGAGGCCGCGCTGGATGCCGCGCTGGTGGAGCGCAACAACCGCACTGTGGTCTTCACCGCGCTGGGGCTGGAGGTCGCCAACCGTGCCAGGCGGGTGCTGCGCGAGGCGGAGGAACTGGCCGAGCTGGCAGCCAAGGGCAAGGAGCCGTTGAGCGGGCGGCTGCGCCTCGGCGTCATCCCGACCATCGCGCCCTACCTGCTGCCCAAGACCCTGCCGGCGCTGCGCAAGGCGTATCCCAAGCTGCAGCTCTACCTGACCGAGGACCAGACCGCGCGCCTGCTGGCGCTGCTGGAGGATGGCACGCTCGATCTGGTGCTGCTGGCCCTGCCCTATCACGCCGAGCACGTCGAAACGCTGCCGCTGTTCAAGGACGGCTTCCAGCTGATCGCGCGCAAGGACAGCCCGCTGGCGCAGAAGAAGACCGCCACCACCGCCGACCTCAAGGACTCCGACCTGCTGCTGCTGGCCGAGGGCCACTGCCTGCGCGAGCACGCGTTGGCGGCGTGCCGCCTGCCGCAGGCCGATAGCGGCTTTGCCGGCGCCAGCTTGAATACTCTCGTTGAGATGGTGGCCGGCGGCCTCGGCGTCACGCTGCTGCCCGACATGGCGGTGCCGATGCATGTGCCGAAACAAGGCGAGCTGGTCGCGCGGCCGTTCGATCGTTCTGGGGCTGGGCGTCAGATCGGCTTGGTGTGGCGCACGACGTCAAGTCGGGCCGAGGAATTCCGGGAGTTCGGCGCGGCCTTGACCAAGGCCGCGCGGTCGGCGGGAATTGCGGCGAACTGACTCTACTTCAGGCGCTTGGCGCG
>DATFDU010000495.1:0-7124 GCA_035251915.1 Dongiaceae bacterium
CGGCCTCGCCGTATCGCCGAACCTGCCGGTCTTCATCCTCGCGTGGCTGGTGACCGGGCTCGGCATGAGCGCCGGTCTCTATGACGCCGCCTTCTCCACTCTCGGCCGGCTCTATGGACAAGGCGCGCGCCAGCACATCACCACGCTGACGCTGTTCGGCGGCTTCGCCAGCACGGTCTGCTGGCCGCTCTCGGCCTTCTTTCTCCAGGAACTGGGATGGCGTGGGGCGTGCGTCGCCTATGCGGCGATCCAGCTGCTGGTGTGTCTTGGCATCTATCTGTTCGCGCTCCCGCGCGAACAGCGCAACGGTGTCGCCGATCCCGCCACAGAGACGCGGCCGGAGCGCAACGGGACGAGCCCGTTTCCTGTCTTCCTCCTCCTCGCCGCGACCATCACCATCGCCTCGATGCTGTCGACCGTGATGTCCGTGCATCTGCTGACCATCCTGCAAGCACGCGACATCACGTTGGCCGCCGCCGTCGCGCTGGGCGCGCTGGTCGGGCCATCGCAGGTCGGCGCCCGCTTCATCGAGATGCTGGTCGGCAGATACCATCATCCGATCTGGACCAAGCTTGCGTCCGTCGGCTTCCTGGCGCTCGGGCTCGGCCTGCTGTGGGGCCACTTTCCCGTCATCGCGTTGACGCTGGTGTTCTACGGCGCGGGCATCGGCCTCGAATCCATCGCGCGCGCGACGCTGCCCTTGGTCCTGTTCGGCCCCAAGGACTACGCGCCGATCATGGGGCGTCTTGCGCGGCCCAGCCTGATCGCGCAGGCGGCCGCACCGTCCATCGGCGCTTACCTCATCCTCTGGCTCGGAGCCGACGGCGCGCTCGGCGTGGTGGTGGCGGTTGCCGGCATCAATGTCTTCTTGGTCCTGGCACTCTTTGCCGTCCAACGGAGGCAACGACAGTCCCTCGGCGACACGTGAATGGAGTTTGACCGGCGATGATGGCGATCAGCGACTGTGTTGCTGTCCCGGGCTGCGGCTATGCCCCGCAGGCGCTCAATCGGGAGTGTTTCTGCCTTACCCTGGAACGCGAGGCCTTGTATGCGGCGCTGAACCGCGAATCCCAGGATCCGGAGTTTTGCAGGCGCTTTGTCGAGACGCGGCCAACTCTGTTCTCGAACGTACCGGTGTTCCTGGCGCGTGCAGATGTTGCCGCCATGTTGAGAATGGTGCTGGCGATCGAAGCCGCCGTCCAATCGCGCGGATATCGGGAAGCAGTCCTGTCCTGGGCTCCAGATATTGCGAATCGTGACTTCGGCCCGCGCGGTGCATTCATGGGCTATGACTTCCATCTTGCGGCGGACGGGCCGAAGTTGATCGAGATCAACACGAATGCCGGAGGTGCCTACCTCAATGCACTGCTGGCCAGGGCGCAGCACGCGTGCTGCGCCGAGATGGAGCTTGGCCTGCAATCCTCCGGAGTCGAAAATTTCGAATCCGCCGTTATCGACATGTTCCGGAACGAATGGGCGCTTCAACGCGGCACGCAGGAACTCCGCCGGATCGCGATCGTCGATGATCGGCCGGAGGAACAATACCTTTACCCTGAGTTCGTGCTGGCCCGGCGTCTGTTCCAGCGGAACGGTATAGATGCCGTCATCGCAGCTCCTGAGCTGCTGCGCTACGAACGCGGTCAGTTGCGAGCAGAGGGGAAGGTGATCGATCTCGTCTACAACCGACTGGTCGACTTTGCGTTTGGAAACCCTGGCCACGCGGCCTTGCGCGCCGCGTACCTTGACGGTGCGGTCGTCGTGACGCCCAATCCGCATGTGCACGCCCTGTTCGCAGACAAGCGCAATCTGACGCTTCTCTCAGACCAAGCGTTGCTTGAAGCCTGGGACTTGCCGCCGGAGATGGTCGCTGATTTGCGTGGCGTACCGCCCACAGTGCTGGTCTCGCCTGCAAATGCAGAAGGTCTTTGGGAGAGACGGAAAGGGTTGTTCTTCAAACCCGCGGGCGGTCATGGGAGCAAGGCGGTCTACCGTGGTGACAAGCTGACCAGGGGAGTCTGGGCGGAAATTGCCATGGGCGGGTTCGTCGCCCAGCAATTCGCTCCGCCGAGCGAGCGCATGATCAGGCTCGATGGCGTTCCACAAGTCAGGAAGGCCGACGTCCGGCTATATGTCTATGACGGACGGCTGCTGATCCCGGCCGCTCGTCTCTATCAAGGCCAGGCGACCAATTTCCGAACGCCGGGCGGCGGCTTCGCGCCAGTGTTCGCCATCTAGTCCAGGCCTATTTCGCGAGCCTTGAGCGCCTTTCAGGTTCGACATCGACGGCATGCTTTACGAACAGCCAGCGGAATAGGCCCGCCGCCAGCAGGCTGCCAATCAACTCGGCCAGAATGAACCATGGAGCGTCAGCCGGGCGGATACCGGAAAAGGTATTGGTGAGGCTGCGCGCAATGGTGACGGCAGGGTTTGCAAAGCAAGTCGAGGCGGTGAACCAGTAGCCAGCCACAACATAGAGGGCAACCGCCATTGGAATGATCTCGGGGCGAAAGCGCCGGCATCCGAGGATCGTTGCAATCAGGCCAGATGTTGCTACCACCTCCGACAAGAATTGGCTCGGGCCTTGACGGACATGTTCTGAAATCTGCACGGGTGACAGCTCGAACATGAGGTGCGCCGTGACCGTGCCGGTAATTCCGCCACATATCTGTGCAGCGATATAGAGGACGAAGGCCGCGACCGGCAGCTCACCGGCAGCCGCAAAGACCAGTGAAACCGCTGGGTTGAAATGCGCACCGGAGATCGGCCCCAACATCGCAATCAGGACGACCAGGATGGCTCCGGTCGCGATTGTGTTGCCGAGCAAAGCGACAGCGACATTTCCGCCCGCCAGGTTCTCGGCCATGATCCCGGAACCGACGATCGTGGCGACCAGCAGCCACGTGCCGAGGAATTCTGCGACGATGCGGCGCGGCAGATCGAACTCAGGCATCTCTCATGCCGACCTTGGGAAACCTTGGCCGATCTCCTGCAGCCGCCGCTGCAGCGTCAGCCGGTCGAGCGAGCGGAGCGGCAGGCTGGCGAACACGCTGATCCGGTTGGTCAGCATGCGATAGGTGTCGGCAAAGGCCAGGTGCCGCTCGGCATCGCTGCCTTCCGCGGCGGCGGGGTCGGGCAGGCCCCAATGCGCGGTGATCGGCTGGCCCGGCCAGATCGGGCAGACTTCGTTGGCGGCGTTGTCGCAGACCGTGAACACGAAATCGAGCTGCGGTGCGCCCTCGGCGGCGAACTCGTCCCAGCTCTTGGAGCACAGTCCGGCGGTCGGATGGTTCATCTTCTTGAGCAGGTCGATCGCGAAGGGATGAACCTGCCCCTTGGGGTGGCTGCCGGCGCTGAAGGCCTTGAAGCGTCCGCGTCCTTCCCGATTGAGGATGCACTCGGCCAGGATGCTGCGCGCCGAGTTGCCGGTGCACAGGAACAAGACGTTGTAGGCGTGCTCCGTCATGGCTTCCTTCCGTCGATCAGCAGCATGCGGGCAAGGCTGCTCTTACCAGCTGCTGGCAGCGATCCGGGTGGCCGCGGCAGCAATCCTTCACCAGGAACTCGATCAATTCCCGGGCGCCATCCAGATCCGCGCTGTAGAGGATCGTGCGGCCTTGCCGCTCCGAGCTGACGAGACCGGCGCGGTGCAGGATCGCGAGGTGGCTGGACAGGGTGCTCGCCGGCACATCTAGGTCGCGGGCGAGATTGCCGGCCGGAATGGACTCCGGCGCGAGCCGGAGCAGCTGGCGGAAGATCTCGAGACGGGTGTCCTGCGACAACGCCCCGAATGCGGAGAGCGCCTGTTTTGATTTCATATTTCGAGAATCATAGAATTGTTGACCGATGTCAAACCCTGCTTCGTGAATATTGTGTGACCGCCAAAAACAGATCGCCCGCCCGAGAGGGAGACTCCAGGGCGGGCGATCCGGTTTCCGCGGGGTCGCAGGCCGCGGCAGGGAATGGCGACTTAGCTCGAATAGTACATCTGGTACTCGATCGGGTGCGGCGTGTGCTCGAGGGCATACACTTCTTCCCACTTGAGCGCCGAATAGCTCTCGATGAAGTCCTTGTTGAACACGTCGCCCTTGAGCAGGAAGGCGTGGTCGGCTTCCAGGGACTCTAGCGCCTGGCGCAGGCTGCCGCACACCGTCGGCACGTCGGCCAGCTCTTCCGGCGGCAGGTCGTAGAGGTTCTTGTCCATCGGGTCGCCCGGATGGATCTTGTTCTGGATGCCGTCGAGGCCGGCCATCAGCATCGCCGAGAAGGCGAGGTACGGATTGGCCAGCGGATCGGGGAAGCGGACCTCGACGCGCTTGCCGTTCGGGCTCGCCACATACGGGATGCGGCAGGAGGCCGAGCGGTTGCGCGACGAATAGGCCAGCAGCACCGGCGCCTCGAAGCCGGGGATCAGGCGCTTGTAGCTGTTGGTGGTCGGGTTGGTGAAGGCGTTGATCGCCTTGGCATGCTTGATGATGCCGCCGATGTAGTAGAGCGCCATCTCGGACAGATCGGCGTAGCCGTTGCCCGCAAACAGCGGCTTGCCGCCCTTCCAGATCGACTGGTGCACGTGCATGCCCGAGCCGTTGTCGCCCTTGACCGGCTTCGGCATGAAGGTCGCGGTCTTGCCGTAGGCGTGCGCGACGTTCTTCACCACGTACTTGTATTTGATCATGGCGTCGGCGCAGTGCACCAGCGTGCCGAACTTCACGCCCAGCTCATGCTGACTCGGCGCCACCTCGTGGTGGTGCTTCTCGACTTCGACGCCCATGGCGGCGAGGGTGGAGAGCATCTCGGAACGCAGGTCGCCGCCCGAATCCAGCGGCGCGACCGGGAAATAGCCGCCCTTCACCTTCATGCGGTGGCCGTGGTTGCCTTCATCGAACTTCTTGCCCGAGACGTACGGACCTTCCTCGGAATCGATGTAGACGTAGGTCTCGTTCATCTTGACGTCGTAGCGGACGTCGTCGAACACGAAGAACTCGGCCTCCGGGCCGAAGTAGGCGATGTCGCCGATGCCCGAGCTCTTCACATAGGCTTCGGCCTTCTTGGCGATCGAGCGCGGGTCGCGGCCGTAGTTCTGGCCGGTCAGCGGCTCGGCGATGTCGCAGAAGATGACCAGCAGCTTCTGGGCGGAGAAGGGGTCAAGAACCGCGGTATCGCAGTCCGGCAGCAGGGTCATGTCGGACTCGTTGATCGCCTTCCAGCCGGCGATCGACGAGCCGTCGAACATCACGCCGTCCGTCAGGAATTCCTCGGTGATGGTCGACACATGGTGCGCCAGATGCTGCCACTGGCCCATCGGATCGGTGAAACGGAAATCGACATACTGGATCTCTTCCTTCTTGATGAGATCCAACACTTTTCTGACGCTAGACATGGTACCTTCCTGATCTTGGATGATGATTGGTGTCCGGCGGTTGCGTTCGCCGGTGCCCCCCACAGGGAGTTCGGTTAGATCGCTTCCGGACCGCGTTCGCCGGTGCGGATGCGGATCGCTTCCTCGACGTTCAGCACGAAGATCTTGCCATCGCCGATGCGCCCGGTGGCGGCCGCCTGGCGGATCGCCTCGATGGCGCGCTCCACCATGTGGTCTTCCACGACGACCTCCAGCTTCATCTTGGGCAGGAAGTCGACGACATACTCGGCGCCGCGATAGAGCTCGGTATGACCCTTCTGCCGGCCGAAGCCTTTGGCTTCGGTGACGGTCAATCCCTGGATGCCGACCTCGTGCAGCGCGTCCTTCACTTCGTCCAGCTTGAACGGCTTGATGATGGCTTCGATTTTCTTCATTTGAACACCTGAATGGCCTGCGACCAGACGCGTATCAGCAAGGGTCATGCCAAGCCATGCGTTCGGTCCAACACACAGCTTTGCGCCATTTTTGTGCGGTGTCCAACACCGTGTTTGCCCAACAATTGGGCGAGAATGCCTGTAATTTGAGCAGGGGCGAAATCAGGCTTCCAGCTGTTCCCGCTGGCGCTGGAGAAAGCGCCGCACCGCCGGATCGGACTCCAGTCCGATCGCCAGTTCATAGGCCCGGTCTGCGTCCGCGAGCGCGCCGGTCCGGCCCAGCAATCCAGCCCGCGCCGCCCAATAGGGTTGGTACGAGGCGAGCTGCGGGTCGTCCTTCAGCACATCGAGCGCCGCGAGACCGGCTTCCGGGCCCCGCGTCTCCGCGATCGCGACCGCCCGGTTGATCGCGACCACCGGCGATCGGGTCAACGCCGCCAGCGCGCCGTACAGCATCTCGATCGCTTCCCAGTCGGCTCGCCCGGTCAGCCGCCGCACGACATGGGCCGACTGGATCGCCGCCTCCAGCTGGTAGCGGCCGAGCGATTGCCTGGCACCGGCGGCCCGCAGCAGCGTCTCTGCCTCCGCGATCAGGTCGCCATCCCACAGCGCGGTGTCTTGCTGATCAAGGGGGATATAGTCGCCCCGCGCATCGCGCCGCGCCGGCCGCCGGGCATCGGCATAGAGCATCAGCGCCAGCAGCCCCAGCGCCTCCGGCTCCTCCGGCAGCAGCGATGCCACCAGCCGGCCGAGCCAGATGCCTTCTTCCGCCAGGTTGCGGCGCCGTGCTTCCGTGCCCGCCGGGTCAGACCAGCCCTCGGTGAAGGTGGCGTAGATCGCTTCCAGCACCGCGTCCAACCGTTGCGGCAGATCGCTCCGCTCGGGCAGCCGGAACGGAATGCCGGCGAGGGCGATCTTCTGCTTCGCGCGCACCAGGCGCTGGCCCATGGTCGACGGCGCGACCAGGAACGCGGAGGCGATGGTGGCGGCATCGAAGCCGAGGACGGTCTGCAGGATCAACGGCGCGCGGATGCCCGTGTCGATCGCCGGATGCGCGCAGGCGAACATCAGCGCCAGGCGCTCGTCGGGAATCTCCGGCGCGCTTGCCCGGTTGCTTTCGATCTCTTCCGTCATCAGGCGAATCTCGGCCGCCGCCGCGTCGCCGACGTGGCGCCGGCGTGCGGCATCGACCGCCTTGCGGCGCGCCACCGCGAGCAGCCAGGCCTCAGGCTGGCGCGGAATGCCGTGCGCCGGCCAGTCCGCGAGCGCGGCGGCGAAGGCGTCGGACAATGCATCCTCCGCTGCCGCCATGTCGCGGGTACGCTGCGCGAGGT
>DATFDU010000496.1:0-9055 GCA_035251915.1 Dongiaceae bacterium
CGGAACCAGATCGCGGCCCCGATCATCATGCTGACCGCGGTCGACGGCGAGGCCGACACCATCCGCGGCCTCGATTCCGGCGCCAACGACTACGTCACCAAGCCGTTCCGCCTGGGCGAGCTGGTGGCCCGCGTGCGCGCCCATCTGCGCCAGCACGAGCACAGCGAGGACGCGGTGCTGCATATCGGGCCGTACGTGTTCAAGCCGGCGGTGAAGATGCTGGTGGAAGAAGCGGCCAAGAAGAAGATCCGCCTGACCGAGAAAGAGGCGGCGATCCTCAAGTATCTCTACCGCGCCGGCCAGAAGTCGGTCAGCCGCGAGACCCTGCTCGGCGAGGTCTGGGGCTACAATGCCGGCGTCACCACCCACACGCTGGAAACCCACGTCTACCGCCTGCGCCAGAAGATCGAGAAGGACCTCGGCAAGCCGGCGATCCTGGTGACGGACCAGGGCGGCTACAGACTCGTTCCTTGATCAGAAGTCAGTAATCAGAGGTCAGAAGTCAGATAAGTGGAAACTGCTTCCGATCCGGCCGCCTGACAATACGACGCTGATCTTCAGTTCACAGGCTGGTGTGCTCTATGTCTTGCTGGCGTCCTGGCCGGCGGCGTCCGCCATCCAGCGCGCCAGCTCATCGTGGCGGTGTTGCGAGCGAGAGACGATCAGCTCGATCAGGCCCGCCATTTAATCGTGGTGATCGGCCGACATTGTCGTTCGGCACTGCCATCTCCGGGATGAGGTTGGATCATATCGGCTCCGCAACGCGGAGCCGTCTGCTCTTGTTTACAAGTAGATCAACCGAAACAGGAGCGGTTCATGAATCGCCCGATCTTGGCGCTTGCGTTTGGACTCGCGTTCGCGCCGGGCGTCGCCCTGGCGCAGGACAGCGACGCGCCGGCGCCGGCTGGCACCACGCCGCCGCCATCGGCGGACTGCACCACGCTCGACTGCAACACCAACCGCCAGCAGCAGGACAGTCTCAACAACAACAGCGGCACGCCGAGCGCGCCGGACTCGCTCGGCGAGGATCGCGGCACGACCGGGGGCAGCGGCACACTCACGCCGACCACGCCCAGCGACTCGCTGAGCGGCGACGACAATGACGGCGGGCTGGGCTCGACCGGGTCAGATCGCGGCGGACTGTCAAGCGGCGATTCGGGGCTTTAGATTCTGCAAATATTGTCTCGTCTTGCGGAAACGCGCCGCGTTTCAGCCGGTTCTTAGTTCGAACTTTGCAAGGCGCCGCCGGCGCCACCGTTGCCTATGGGAGTGACGAGCCCGGCGGCGTCCGCTTGAGAAGGAGGCCAACCATGGCAAGGTCCCGATTCCTGTCGCCGTTTGGCGCGAGCCGCGTGCCGACGCGCTGGGGCGACCCGTTCCTCGATCTGCAGCGCGGCGTCAACCGGCTGTTCGACGATGTCTTCCACGGCATCGGCATCGCGCCGTCCGACGACAGCGGCGCCTCGATGGTCGCGCCGCGCATCGACATCGATGAGACCGAGCAGGCGATCCAGGTCAGCGCCGAGCTGCCCGGCGTGCCCAAGGATGCCGTCGATGTCAGCATCGACGGCGACGTGCTCGTCATCCGCGGGGAGAAGCGCTGCGAGCGCAAGGACGAGGAAGCGCGCGTCAGCGAGTGCTTCTACGGCACGTTCCAGCGCGCCATCCAGCTGCCGTTCGCGCCCGATCCCGACAAGGTGGAAGCCACCTGCGAGCACGGCGTGCTGAAGATCGCCGTGCCGAAACCCGAGCAGGCGGCGAAGAGCCACAAGATCAACGTGCGCATCGGCGACGGCAAGAACGGCCGCGAGCGCGCGTCGCAGGGTTCGCCGGAATCGCCCACGCCGAGCGGCCAGAACGTCGGCGCCTGAGCGAGGCGGGTCCGATCGCCAACACTTGTCCGAGCGGCAACGCGGCCCGACAGCTCCTGTTGACAGAGACGCTTATCGATTTACAGGAGCAGGCCATGAAAGCCAGCACACTCGCCTTGTCTCTCGCAACCCTCTGCATGCCGGCCGCCGCGCTGGCGCAGAATGCGCCGGGCCAACCGATGACCACGACCCCGAGCGTGAGCTGCAGCACCGGTGCCGCCGGCACCTGCACGCTGAATCAGCCGCTCGGCAGCGGTGACGCCACCAGCAGCGGCACGCTCGGCAGCGGTAACGCCACCAGCAGCGGCACGCTCGGCAACACCACGCCGGGCACCACCGGCGGCAGCACCCTCGGCGGCGGCAGCACGACCGGCGCCGGCACGCTCAACAACACCACGCCGGGCGCAACCGGCGGCAGCAGCATGGACGACGGCTCCGGCACTGCCGGCACGCTCAACAACACCACGCCGGGCGCGACCGGCGACAGCAGCATCGGCACCGGCACGACAGGCACAACCGGCGCCACCGGCAGCAGCAACAGCCTCATCCTGCCGCCGACCGGTTCGGTGGGCGGCGGGGCGGGCGGCTCGGACGGTGGCGGCGCCGGCGGCCTCGGCGGCGCCTCGAGCGGCGGTTCGTCCGGTGGGGGATCCTCCGGCGGGGGCGGCGGGTTGTAAGCCAACCTCAAGCGCGCAGCATCACAGCGGAGCCCGCGCGGGCTCCGCTTTCGCTATTCCAGCACGCGGTCGCTGCGATGCGCGCCGAGGGAATCGGAAAGCCGGCGCGTCACTTCCATCATGCGATCGGGTGTCGCGGGATCGAGGCCGTAGACGGTCATCGAGAAGTTGAGCGCGCGCAGCACCACCGAAAGCTCTTCGTGCTGCTCGGGCGGGAACATCTGCACCGGATCGCCGAGGGCGACCCACTTGATCGGCACCACCGCGCCGGGCTCCAGCCTGGTCTTCAGGTGCACGATGCCGTCGACGCGGATCACCGATCCCTTGCCGACCTGGGCGCCGTGGAAGACCGAGGCCCCGGTGGCGACGAACACCTGCTCCTCGATGGTGCAGCCGGTGACGTGGGCGTGCGGCCCGATCAGGCAGTGATCGCCGATTTGGCAAGGATGCCGCGGCCCGGCGCGGACCACCGCGTTCTCCATCACGATGACGTCGCGGCCGATGCGGATGCTGCCGCCGGCCTCGCCGACGATGCGCGCGCCATGCAGCACGCGCGCGCCGGGGCCGATCTCCACGTCGCCGCAGATGGTGGCATCGGGCGCGACCCAGGCGGCGGGATCGATGCGCGGCTGCTTGCCGGCGTGGGCGATGATCATGAGGCGCCTCCGGCTCAGAAGTCAGAAGTCAGAACAGAAGTCAGAAGTCAGAAGTCAGAAGTCAGAAGTCAGAAGTCAGAAGTCAGAAGTCAGGCAAGATGGTCGGCCATCGACGTGTCGCGATCCACTGACTTCTGTCTCCTGACTTCTGTCTTTTGGCGCGCGTCGAACCTGGTGCGTGCGCCGTGGATCGCGCTGCGATGCTCGATCGCCCAGCCGGCGAGGGCCGAGACCGGCGCGATCAGCGAGCGACCGAGCTGTGTCAGCTCGTATTCGACGCGAGGCGGCACCGAGGGATGGACCGTGCGCGTCACCAGGCCGTCGCGCTCCAGCGCGCGCAACGTGAGCGTCAGCATGCGCTGCGAGATGCCGTCGATGGTGCGCTTGAGCTCGTTGAAGCGCATCGGGCCGCGGCCGAGGATCTTGACCACCAGGACGGTCCACTTGTCGCCGACCCGCTGCAGCACCTCGCTCACCGCCTGGCAGTTCTCCGAGAGATAGCGCTTGTCCGGTTTCATGGATGTGCCCTCGTTCCGTAAGTGTGCCTTCTTGCGCAAGGCGACCGTGGTCACATATTTAGCGCCAGGAACAAAAGAATACCAGTCACTTTTGGTTACTGGTCGGTGTGCTCGGATAGAAAAGGAACCTGGACATGGCTCTCCCCAAGGTCGCGGTCATCAACGGCAGCCTGCGCAAGGAGTCGATCAACAAGAAGCTGGCCCTGGCGATCGCCAGGCTGGCGGCCGGAAGGCTCGACCTGAGGCTGATCGATATCGCCGACCTGCCGCTCTACAACCAGGACCTGGAGGCAAGTTTCCCGGCCGCGGCGACGCGGGTGAAGAACGAAATCGCGGCCGCCGACGCCGTCCTGTTCGTGACGCCGGAGCACAACCGTTCGATCTCCGCCGCGCTGAAGAACGTCATCGATTGGGTGGCGCGTCCGTACGGCAACAGCAACTGGCTGAACAAGCCGGCCGCTGTCGTGGGGGCCTCGGTCGGGCCGATCGGCACGGCGGTGGCGCAGGCGCATCTGCGCGCGGTCGCTTTGAGCCAGGGCATCGCGCTGCTCGGCCGGCCCGAAGTCTATTTCCTCTACAAGGACGGCGTGTTCGACGCCGACCACACCGTGACCGACCCGCAGGCCAAGCAGATCCTGCAAGCATTCGTCGATGCCTTTGCCGGCTGGCTCGACACGCTGGGCGTCAGCGCAGCACGGCGTCCGGTGCTGGCAGCGAAATGATCGCGGCGGCGCTCGGCGCGATGCAGACGCGGCGGAACATCGCCTTGCCGGCGCGGCCGAGCATGCGGGCGCCGAGGCACATGCCGAGGGCGTAACCCTCGCACGGCTGTCGCAGCTTCAGCATTCGTCGCCGGCGGTGAGGCGTCATCGCGGGTCCTTCAGCAGCCGCCAGCGCAGCACGATGGCGATCGCGGTCGCGCACAGCGTGACGCCGGTCATGATGTGGAAGGAGAGCGGCCAGTCGTCCGGTCCCTCGACCAGGATGCCCAGCACCAGCGGGCCGAAGAACACGCCGATGTTGCGGGCGGCCATCACGATGCCGAAGGCGCCGGCGCGGGCGGTGCCTTCGACGATGCGGTGCGGCATCTGCCACAGGCAGGTCGGCACCACGCCGGCGCCGACGCCATAGACGAACAGCAGCACGAGGCCGATCCAGCCCGCGGCGAACGGCGCCAGCATCCACACCAGCGCCTGCGAGGCGAGGCCGATGATCAGCGAACGCAGCAGCGGCAGCCCTTTGCCGAGGGCCCAGCCGGTGATGATGTTGAAGGCGAGCAGCACCACCACCGGCAGCAGATAGGCGCCGACCGAGGCGCGCAGGGAAAGACCATGGCTGATCTCGAGAAAGGAGGTGAGCCAGGTCATAAAGGCGAAATACTGGCCCGACCACATGAGGAAGATGCAGCCGCCGAGCCAGAGCAGCCTGGTCTGCCGCGGCGTGAGCGGCTCCTCGGCGGTGTTGCGGCGTGCGAGCGCGCCATGGCTGCGGTAGCCGAGCGCGATCATGCCGAGCGCGAGCACGATGCCGAGCCACCACAGCACGCGCCAGTCGGGAAACCGCGCGGCGACCAGCGCGCCGACCATCTGGCCCATCGGAATCCAGCCGGCGAGCAGGCCGGTCACGAACGGCAGATCGCGCGGTGCAGCGGCCTGCGCGGCGATCGCCGGCCCGGCAATCGCGCAGACCGCGAAGCCGAGGCCCTCCAGTCCGCGGCCGGTCAGGAACAGGATCGAGGAATCCGGCCAGAGCAGCGCGAGCGCGCCGCCGACTGCCGTGACCAGGCCGGCGAGCGCGAGGCCATGGCCCAAACGACCCTCGCCTTGCAGCCAACGCCCCAGCGGCTGGGAAACCATAAGCCCGATAAGGGCATAGACCGACATGAAGCCGGCGGCGACCGCCGGCGCGTGCGGATGCATGCGCAGGAGGTCGGGCAGGATCGGCGGCAGCTTGAATTGCTGGTAGGCGCAGGCGCAGCTGACGCCAACGCCCAGGGCAACCCCCGGCCACCAGGTTCTGTGATGGATTTCACTTGTCCCTACCGGACCGGTGGCCATTCGTGACAATCCCTCTTTTCCTCGGTGGCGAAACAATGCCATCATCCTCGCCGACCCGCCTAGCTTGGAACCGGCCGCCAGAGTCGGACGAAGGCTAGGCGATCCATCATCTCGGCCGGGGGTGCGGCCGCCGGACACCAGGGACGCCGGGAGTATTGAGCAAGGTGACGACGGCAGCCTTCACGGTGTCCTTCTGGGGCGTACGCGGCTCTCTGTCATGCCCCGGAACCGAATATGTCCGATACGGCGGCAACACCTCGTGCCTCGAAGTGCGATGCGGGCCGCACCTGCTCATCATGGACGGCGGCACCGGCATGCGGCCCTTGGGCAAGAAGCTGATCGCCAACGGTCCGATCGACGCCGACATCTTCTTCACCCACACGCATCTCGATCACATCGTCGGCCTGCCGTTCTTCGCGCCGCTCTATCAGCCGGCCTGCAACCTGCGACTCTGGGCCGGGCACCTGAAGCCGCGCACCACGCTCAAGGAAGCGCTCGCCGGCATGATGGTGGAGCCGCTGTTCCCGGTGCCGATCGACGTGTTCGCCTCGCGCCCGGACTATCATGACTTCGTCGCCGGCGACGTGCTCAGCCCACGGCCCGACATCACCGTGCGCACCACGCCGCTCAATCATCCCAACGGTGCCACCGGCTATCGGATCGATTTCGACGGCCGCTCGCTGTGCTACGTCACCGACTGCGAACACAGGCCGGGCACGCTCGACCCGCTGATCCTCGACCTGGTGAAGGGCGCCGACCTCTTCATCTACGATGCTACCTATACCGATGCCGAGTTCACCAAGTATGTCGGCTGGGGCCATTCCACCTGGCAGGAAGGCGTGCGGCTGGCCGACGCTGCCAAGGTGAAGCAGCTGGTGCTGTTCCACCACGATCCCGGCCACGACGACGACTTCATGGACAAGGTGGTGGCCGAAGCCAACAAGCTCCGCCCCGGCACCATCGCCGCGCGCGAGGTGCTTGAGCTCAGCGTGTAGCGCGCGCGATATGCATGGTGCGCACTCGCCATTTTCCCCCCATAAGAACTTCCCTTCCCCCCTTGCGGGGGAAGGATGCGCAGCCTTAGCGAGCGGCAGCGAGCTTAGGCGAAGCTGGATGGGGGGTAGCGCAGCGAGAGCTGCGCGCGCGCGTGAGAGCGCCAAGACGGCGGCAGTCTGTTTCGCTCGTAGCGCTCGCGCGCTGCGCACCTGCCGGTGCGCTACCCCCCATCCAACTACGGCTAGACTCAGCTACGCTTCGCCAAGCCTCCGTATCCTTCCCCCGCAAGGGGGGAAGGGGGCACCTATTGGGGAGAAGGGAATTCTTGGATTGGAGAGAGGGGCGCGGTCGATGGAGTCGCGCGCATGACTCCCCGCGAATGGTTCCGCCGGTTGTGCTTCGGGCTCGATACCGTGCTGTCGCTCGACCGGCTGGGGTTCTTCATTCCCTATCGCCATGCGCGCTCGCTGACGCCGCCCAAGAGCTATCCGGCGATCGCCGCGCTGTTCGAAGACGCGCTGCCGGAGATGGCGGCGGCGATCGATGCGATCGAGGCGGTGGCGGAGGACCTGAAGCGGATCGCCCATGATGCCAAGGCGCCGGAGCCGCGCTGGGACCAGGACTGGTTCTGCGGCCTCGATGCCGCGATGCTCTATGCGCAGATCCGCCGGCACCGGCCGGCCCGCGTGGTGGAGATCGGCAGCGGCCACTCGACGCGCTTCGCGGCGCGCGCCATCGCCGACGGCGGGCTCGACACCCGGCTGATCGCGATCGATCCGGAGCCGCGTGCGCATCTGGATGCGCTGAAGGTGGAGTGGCACCGCGAGACCCTGCAGCAGGCGCTTGCCAACTCGGGCGGGCATATCATCGCCGCGTTCCATCCCGGCGACCTGCTGTTCATCGATTCCAGCCACATCCTGATGCCGGGCACCGACGTGGAGCTGATCCTGACCGAGCTGCTGCCGCGCCTGCCGGCGGGCGCGCTGGTGCATGTGCATGACATCTTCCTGCCCGACGCCTACCCGGAGCACTGGGCCTGGCGCGGCTATAACGAGCAGGGGGCGGTGGCGGCGATGCTGGCCGGCGGCGGCTGGGATATCCTGTTCGCCAGCCGGTTCGCGCGCCAGCGGTTCGCGGAGCGCCTGCGCAACGGTCCGCTCGGCGCCTATCACGATGCCGCCGGCCCGGCGACCAGCCTGTGGCTGGCGAAACGATAAGGGAAAGGCATGGCCGCAGGGGTTATGCTGCATCCGACGCGACCGCAGCCGAGTAGCCATCCGCATGCGCCTGACCGCTTCTGACGATGTCAACCAGGACCTGCCGCCGGCGGTGCGGGCGCGCATCACGGCGCTGCAGGACCAGAGCGAGAAGCTGATCGGCTGGATCCAGCTCGCGATCGTCATCCTGTTCGGCGTGCTCTATGGGCTGTCGCGGCAGACCGTGCCGATGGGCACCGCGATCTGGCTCATCACGCCGGCGGCGATCGGGGTCTATTTCATCGCCACCGTCATGCGCCTCATCATGGCCTATCGCATCCGCATGGGCTTCTGGCTGCTGGCGGGGTCGATCGCGATCGACATGGCGCTGCTCTACAGCCTGATCTGGAGCTTTCACCTGCAATACATGCAGCCGGCGTCGTTCTACCTGAAGGCGCCGACCCAGCAATATGTCTACATCTTCATCGCGCTGCGCGCGCTGCGCTTCGAGGTGCAGTATGTGGTGCTGGCCGGCGCGGCGGCGGCGCTCGGCTGGGTGGTGATGATCGGCTACGTGCTGCTGGGCGATCCGCACAACGCCATGATCACGCGCAACTACGTCGAGTATCTGACCTCGAACTCGATCCTGGTGGGCGCGGAGATCGACAAGATCATCACCATCGCCGCGGTCACCACCATCCTCGCCTTCGCCATCCACGCCGCGCGCCGCATGATGACCCAGGCGGTGACGGGCGCGCAGGCGCAGGAGAACCTGTCGCGCTTCTTCGCGCCGGAGATCGCGCAGCATATCAGCCGCTCCGGCGATGCGATCAGCGCCGGCGACGGCGAAGCGCGCGAGGCCGCCATCCTGAACCTCGACGTGCGCGGATTCACGGCGCTGGCGTCGAGCGCCAGCCCGCAGGAGGTGATGAGCGTCTTGGCCGACTACCAGCGCCGCATGGTGCCGATCATCCAGCGCCATGGCGGGGCGATCGACAAGTTCCTCGGCGACGGCATCATGGCGACCTTCGGCGCGACCCGGCCGCTGGAGGACTACGCCGCGCGCGCCATGGCGGCGCTCGAG
>DATFDU010000497.1:0-2141 GCA_035251915.1 Dongiaceae bacterium
CGGCGCCTTTGTCGCAGTCCTGATCGGCGTCGCCTATGGCGCGATAGCGGGCTATGTCGGCGGCAGGTTCGACAATCTCCTGATGCGCACGGTCGACGTACTCTATGGCATTCCGTACTTCTTCCTGGTGGTGTTGATCAATATCGTGGTCGGACGATCGACCGGTGGCCTGTTCATCTCCATCGTCGTCGTGCTGTGGCTGACGCCGGCGGTGATCGCGCGGGGCCAGGCGGTGTCGTTGCGCCACCGGGAGTTCGTCGACGCCGCCCGCGCCGGCGGCATGTCGGAAGGGCAGATCATCCTGCACCATATCGTGCCTAATTCGCTCAACGTGGTGATCGTCTATTCCAGCCTGTTGGTGCTGGAGGTCATGCTGACGGAATCGTTCCTCAGCTTCCTCGGGCTCGGCATCCAGCCGCCGGCGAGTTCGTGGGGTTCTCTGATCGACGACGGCGCCGCCAACATGGAGACCGACCTGCGCCTTCTGCTGCTGCCCTGCAGTTTCCTGGTCACGACCCTGTTCTGCCTCAACTTCATAGCCGACGGGCTGCGCGATGCCTTCGACCCGAACGAGCGCTGACGTGACCGCGCGGCCGGCGGCGGCGCCGATTCTGTCGGTGCGCGAGCTGACGGTCGATTTCAAGCTCGAGCATGGCTGGGTGCGCGCGGTCGACGGCGTCAGCTTCGACGTGCGGCGCGGCGAGGTGCTGGGGATCGTCGGCGAGTCCGGATCAGGCAAGAGCCAGATCCTGATGGCGGCGATGGGCCTGACGGCGATCAACGGCCGCTGCTCCGGCAGCGTCACGTTCGAGGGCCAGGAGATCCTGAACGCATCGCCCGAGCGGCTGGACAGGGTCCGCGGCTCGTCCATGACGATGATCTTCCAGGACCCGATGACCTCGCTCAATCCCTACATGCGCGTGGTGGACCAGCTGACCGAGGTGCTGGTGGCCCACCAGGGCAAGAGCAAGGCCGAGGCTGTCGACATCGCGGTCGAGATGCTGGAGCGGGTGCGCATCCCCGACGCGCGCCAACGCATATCGCTCTATCCGCACGAATTCTCCGGCGGCATGCGTCAGCGCGTGATGATTGCGATGGCGCTGCTGTGCCGGCCGAGCCTGCTGTTCGCCGACGAGCCGACGACCGCGCTCGACGTGACGGTGCAGGCGCAGATCCTCGACCTGCTGAGCGGCCTGGTGCACGAGCTGAACGCGGCGGTGGTGATCGTGACCCACGATCTCGGCGTCATCGCGCGGCTGTGCGACCGGGTGATCGTGCTTTATGGCGGCCGCATCATGGAGGAGGCGGCGATCGACGATCTGTTCGAGGCGCCGCAGCATCCTTACTCGCAAGGGCTGCTGGCCGCGACCCCGCGCCTGGACGACGACACCGCGCATGACCTGCGGACCATCAAGGGAACCCCGCGTGCGCTGTCCAGCCAAGGAGCGGGTTGTCCGTTCGCACCGCGCTGCGACCGCAAGATCGAACGCTGCACCGCGGAGACGCCGGCACTCCAGCGCCAGGCCGGCGGGCGCGCGGCGGCGTGCCATCTCGTGGCTTCGTAGAGGCGCGTGCCGATGACTGAAGCCTTGCTCAGCGTCCGCGACCTCAAGGTCCATTTCCCGATCGGGAAGGGACTGCTGACCGGCGCCAAGGGCGCGGTCAAGGCGGTGGATGGCATCTCGTTCGACCTGAAGCCCGGCGAGACGCTCGGCATCGTCGGCGAGTCCGGCTGCGGCAAGTCGACTCTCGGGCGTGCCATCCTGCGCCTCACCAAGCCGACCGACGGCGCCGTGGTCTGGCTGGGCCAGGATTTCTTCGCGCTCGACAAGGCCAGCCTGCGCAAGGCGCGGCGCGAGCTGCAGATCATCTTCCAGGACCCGCTGGCCTCGCTCGACCCGCGCATGACGGTCGGCGCCATCATCGCGCGGCCGCTCAAGACCTTCCATCCCGAGCTCTCGCGATCGGAGATCGACGCGCGCGTGAAGGAGGCGATGGCACAGGTCGGCCTGGCGCCCGAGATGATGCGGCGCTATCCGCACGAATTCTCCGGCGGGCAGTGCCAGCGCATCGGCATCGCGCGCGCCATGATCCTGCGCCCCAAGCTGATCGTGTGCGACGAGCCGGTGTCGGCGCTCGAC